>JAKQGS010000008.1 GCA_029556045.1 Pseudomonadota bacterium
TTGGCCAAATCGCCTCCCTACGTCAAGCAGGATTCAGAGGATCAGAACACAAAACCAAAAGGCAAGAAATCGCGCACGCAAACAGATCATGTGGTACAAAGTCAAAATTGGCAATGGGGTGCCGGTGCACGCCTTGGTTCCATGGTAGCTCCCTTGAGTGGTTTGGGAGTCGAGGGGTACAAGATATTGTCCCCTCGGGACCGGCTGGGTCTATTGATTGCAGCGGGAAGAGCTGATTTCCGTGATGTTTTGGAGGACGAAGAGGGCATTCTGATTGATCAGGCGGAGGTATCGAGCTCCGTGATTATGGTGCATGGGAGACGCTTTTTTGGAGAGACATTTTCAATGGCTTATGGCTTAGGCCAACGCAACATCACCTTAGAACTCGCCGCGTCTGCCATTGGTACCGATGATAGCATTGCGACAACATTGCATGTTTCCAGTTTGGCTGCTTACGCTGCCATCGGTAACATCTGGCAGTGGGACTCAGGCTTCTACCTCGGTTGCGACTGGTTTGGCGTAATGGCACCGCTGACCAGCAGCAGCAAAGTCACCAGCTCCGCCACCGGTTCAGTTTCAGGCGATTTGGATGATGTCAATGAAGCTGCGCTTGATGCTGGCAAAGACATCGGTAAGGCCACAACCTTCACCGTGCTCTATCTTGCTATTGGGGCCAATTTCTAAAAGACTCCCCAAAAATGCTATACTCATTGACCGTTTTACACCTCAACGCTATTCTTCTGGCCCAGGTAGAAAAAACCGACATAAAGGGCCTCACGATGCGGCTATTTTTCCAATATCTATCTCTCGCAATCGGCTTCGGATTCACGTCCCATCTGGGGGCCGCCCCCGTTGATTTCATAATCGACCCGGCTGGCGCTCCGGCGCGGCAAAACTTTGAAAAAGGCATGGGACGGTATGTGCTGAATTCCTATCTGGCAAAAGCCGGCATGCAGGTCGAAGTGAAAGATGATCGTCTGACCATCGATGACAACGACCTGCCCGCCAGCATGCGGGATGCCATTTTGGCCAACCGCAATCCCGACGGAACATTCTCCCTGCTCAATCTGCGCCATACCTGGCAGGGGCACTTTGGGCAATTGATCGCAGATATGGGCTATGGGGAACACATCCCTGATCGTCTGCAGGAATTTGCGGATCGCACGGGATTTTTAGAGTGGTCCCGTGAGATCGTCGTTCATAGCGCCGTCAAGGACAAAACCCGGGTGATCTATCGCAGCCCCAAGGGTTGGGAGCCCCAGATTTCCGTGGCCCAAACCCTGGATTCCACCACCGGCGACTTAAACGCCCCGGTGCGGGAAACAGAAGTGAGCATCAAACGGCTGGATCAATCCGGTGATTGGGATTTTTTTGTCTACAACGATGCGGGTAAGTTGGCGACCACTTCGGAATTTCCCGCCGGAGAACGCCCTTCACCACATTTCTGCAGCGGTTGCCATTATGATTCCTCGCGCCAGACGGTTTCCCGCATCATGCATGAAAGTCATGCCGCACCCTAAAGTTTAAGCGGGGATCAAAGTCCTGCGGATCGCCAAAAATGCTGAATCGCTTGCATGATCTCCGGCGTTAAATCCGACTCCCGCATCGTCATGTCCGGTGTGGTCTTACGAAACCAGGTATCCTGCCGTTTGGCGTACTGCCGGGTGGCAATGGTGACGGCCTCCGCCAGTTTCTCCCGCGGTAGATCCCCCTGAAGGTGAGCGACAACCTCCCGGTACCCAATGCTTTGCATCGGCTTGCATGTTAACGAACACCCTCTTGCCAATAGCCCCTGAACCTCTTGCACCAACCCTTGCTCCAGCATCAGAGACGCCCGCTCTGCGATGCGCTGATGCAGCACCGCACGATCCGGCGTCATGAGAATCATATACGCCGAAGAACGACGGGACGATGCCGGAGGCTGACGCTGGCTGACCGGACCTCCTGAAAGGGTTGCAATTTCAATAGCGCGACTGATACGAAAGCGGTCGTTGGGATGAAGGGCGCGGGCCCGTTCAGGATCGAGTCCGCTTAAACGTTGCTGCAATTCTTCCAATGGCAGGGACGCAAGAGTCTTACGAAGGGCATCATCCTTGGGCAAATCCCCATGCCAGCTTTCACCCCAAAGAGCCCGCAGGTAAAGACCTGTTCCGCCCACCACCACGGGTAGACGCCCCCGCGCCGCTACGGCAGCAATCGCCGCACCAGCAGCTACCTCATACCGTCGGGCATCAAAATCCTCATGACAATCCACCACGTCGATCAGATGGTGGGGAATGCGGGCCTGTTCGGCGGCAGTTGGTTTGGCGGAGCCGATGTCAAAACCACGGTAGAGTTGCACCGAATCGCAGCTGATGATTTCCCCGCCGAGGGCCTCAGCTATGGCCATCGCCAGAGCGGATTTGCCACTGGCGGTGGGCCCTGCCACCACCACATAACGGGGGTGATTCTCAGTCGTCATGTGCGATCGAACCAACTGGCAATCTGGTTTTTACGCCACCAGCGAAACACCCGGCGACCGTGGGGGCAGTTGTGATAGAAATCAACGGTGGCTGCCTCACGGAGCAAGTGCTTTAACTCCGCCTCTCCCAAATCCTCGCCGGAACGCACGGCGGCATGACAGGCCATGGTTGCCAGCAGATCGTGGGACAAACTTGCCAAATCGCGTGTACCACCCCGCTCCTCACATTCCCGCGCAATATCATGCATCAACTGCTGCAGGTCGCGATTCATCATAAGAGCTGGCACCGCAGTGATCTCCAACGTTTGGTCGCCGATGATCGCCAGACCAAATCCCATCGCCTGCAACGTGGACAAATTCCCGCTGATGCTAGCCAGCTCCCCCGCGGGTAAATCCACCGCTTCGGGAACCAACAGGGGTTGCTGCCGACCCAGGAGCGAAGCATCGCGGGTTAACCGTTCATACAAAATTCTCTCGTGGAACGCATGCTGATCCACCACCAGCAGCTGTTCCTCCCGCTCAAAAAACAAGTAACACCGGGCAAAACTCCCCAGATAGGTGAGCTCATGCCACGGTATTGTTTCCGGTGTTGCTGCGGCACTGGCAGAATCTTCTGGAAATAAACCAGCCAGTGGTTGTTGCGTTTCTGCCGTATATGTCGGTGAAGGCAAATCCTGCCCGCCCGCAAAAACCGCACTTGCAGCACCGCTAAAGGACATCGTGGTGCGAGTCACCGACATATCCCGCGGCTTGTTAGAAGCGTTGGTGGCTCGCGTATCCCTCTCACTCTGAGTTGCCGCAGTACTGCGCGGCATTCCTGAGTAAGTTCCACCGGAAGATGATGGAAATGCCAGATCAAAATCCATTGCTGTAGGTGCGCCCCCCATAAGAGCCGATGACTTCTCCATCATGGGCGGGGGAATGTCGGTCGGTGGCAAGGCCCAGGTACCGCTGCGCAGGGCGTCTTTGATGCCGGTAGCAATGAGAGCCTGCACTTCCTGGCTGTACTGAAACCGCAGCTCCGTTTTAGCGGGATGCACGTTGACATCCACCAGACTGGGATCAACCCCCAGAAAAACGATGGCCACGGGAAACCGTCCCTTGAGGAGATGACTATGATACCCACGCAGCACCGCATATCGCAGCACCTTGTCTTTGACCCAGCGTCCATTCACGAAGGTATACAGGTATGAGCCCGTGCCTTTTTCCACCCCCGGAGGGGAAATCAAGGCTTCCATGTTTCCGTATGTGCTGCTCTGTCGCACATAAAGCAGGGCATTGGCCAGATCTTCGCCCAGCATGGCCTGTGCCCGCCCCCGCAGCAGGGATTCCCCAACCCACTGACCATCGGTTTTGGCCTGGGGCTGGGCGCTCACATTCTGCAACACCTTGCCCTGATGGCTCAGGGTAAAGCCGATTTCCGGGTGCGCCAGGATCATCGCTTCCACCAGCTCCTGCACCGCCGCTAACTCGCTGGCGTTTGTTTTCAGAAAATTTTTGCGGGCCGGAATATTATAAAAAAGGTCCCGCACAATCACGGTGGTCCCGCTGACACTGCTCCACCCGGAGGTTTGCACGCGACCATCCTCGACCGTCAGTCGCGTCCCCTCCGTCGTGCCCTGCGGTACCGACTGAATGGTGAAACGACTGACGGAGGCAATCGATGCCAAAGCCTCACCACGAAAGCCCATGGTGGTAATGGCGAATAGGTCGTCGGCGGCTGCGATCTTGCTGGTGCTATGCCTCTTGATGGCCATCGGCAGGTCGTCCGCCGACATACCCAAACCGTTGTCCGTGACGGACATCAGTTTTTTCCCACCCTCTTCCAGTTCGATCTTGATATGAGTGGCACCGGCATCCAGGGCGTTTTCCACCAACTCTTTGATCACACTGGCAGGTCGTTCAACGACTTCTCCCGCCGCGATCTTGTTAATCAGCTCATCTTCAAGTAAATGTATACGACCCATAAACCCTCGGTAACAGGCACGCTGCCGGGCAGCCACCTCTGAACAGGAACATTAGAACCCCATGGAAACGTCGTATATTACCAGCGCCATGCGCCCGGAACAACTTCCACCCTACACTCTGCCAGAAATCGCCTTTGTGGGGCGTTCCAATACCGGTAAGTCCACATTATTAAACGCCATTGTTGGCCGCAGGAACCTCGCCCGCCAAAGCCGCACCCCGGGCCGGACCCA
Source organism: Pseudomonadota bacterium (assembly GCA_029556045.1). Next base: position 4,660 of record JAKQGS010000008.1, read on the forward strand.
GATGGTGAACTTCTTTTCATTTGGCCCCAGCCTGATCCTGGCGGACCTCCCGGGATATGGCTACAGCGAAGCTCACGAAGAGGTGGCCCGCAACTGGCAACCCCTGGTGGATGCCTATGTGCGCCGCCCCAACATCGTAGAATTCCTGTTCTTGTTCGACTCCCGCCGGGAACTCACCGACGAGGATTTGGTGCTGATGTATATGCTGGGCCGGCAGATCCCGATCCTGCTGATTCTCACCAAAACCGATAAGCTATCCCGGGCGGAGCTGACCAGCCGGGTGACAAAAATCAAAAAAATTCTGGAGGATAAGAAAATTCCCTACCGGGAGATCATACCCACCTCCAGTCTGAAAAAGACCGGTATCGAAGCCCTGCGGGAGATTTTATTAGCCCACGTCCCGCGTAAAGAGAATTAGAAGTCATTTCAGTGGAACCGCGAGCCCATCGTCATAGAATGAATTGAAATTGTAACGTTTCATTATCATGAGTGCTTTGACTTTTAAAAGGATAGTTGAAAGTCATTGCCACCCTCTCAATCCCCATGCTACGGAGGGTTGGCTAATATTATTTTTATGTGAATAATCTTGGGAATTTTTTGGGGGGGATATCATGGATCAGGGATTCACACCGCGTCTTAAAGTCGTTTTTTTTGGAATTCTCAGCGTCACCCTGTTGATGATGGGTTGCTGCAAAAGCACGACTCAAGATGGCATTAAAGGGACAAGCGCCGCACTCAGCGACGAGACCGCTACAGAACAACAAGCCAACAGCGGCACCGCCCAGGTGGATACCTTTGGTCTGCAGGAAAATATCGCGACATTTTCCATCGGTCCTGTCAGCAACTTCCCCCTGCTAACCAGCTTCATCGCCAGCTCCAGCAATGATAGCATCAAGATCAAGGTGGAAAACCTACCCTGGCCAACCCCCGAACACGACAGCATCACCAGCGTTAAAGGATATCTTGTGGATGCTGCCGGCAGCCGTCATATGATCTTTAACTTTGGCTTTTTCCCCAGCGGTGGTCATTCCAGCGAAGCGGGCGAGATCCCGGTGGCAGCCATCAACTATGAGATCACCAGCCAGCTGCAGCAGGCCCGCGCGATCCTCAATCAAAATGGGTTGGGAGCCGACTTGACCCTGGCACTGGAAATCCTGGGCAACAATCCCAGCGATGAAGATCTGCAATCCTATTATGAAACACTCAAGTTGGTGTTTCCGGTCGTCACCTTTCACTAAAGGCGGTCATTATGAGATTCCTGCGCAAGCTGTTAGCGGTCTCCACAATTCTCATCAGCATCCAAGCCCAGGGGCAGGAATTCCCCACCCCTGAGGCCAACCTACCCAACCTGCGGGGAACCTGCGCCCCGGATAACATCGAAATCTTTGGGCTCGTTCCCCTCGATCAGCCGATTGCCACCGATAAAATGGACTGGGCACCCGTATTTGACAACGTCACACCGGCCTATGCTAAGCCAGATCGTCACAATAATATTCGGATCACAGTCTGCGAACAGGCTGATGGGACCTACCGGATTCAGGGTATTCAGCACCGGCTGTTCTATAAGAATGTTGACTTAAATCATACCTTCAACCTGCGCAAAGATTACACGGAAATGTATTGGGAATATCCCGGCAAGGGCTTGGATGACGCGCTTTTCGGTGGCCCGGAAAACCTGCGTCTGTTTACCAACGCTCCTCAAATCTCGCCTGGCATCAAAATCAAGGGATGGAAAATCGATGACCAGCCGTTTGTTACAGTCTCCATGCTGACACAGCAGGCTGGGGAGTTTTCAAACCTGGTGGGTGCAGTGTTGATAGGCAAACTGGAATATGGTGATCCCTTTGCTGGTGAAACCACATTGGATTGCGGCCCCCGCGGCGTAGGATTTACCGAAAATGCGGCGTTCGGTACTGCCTTCCTGGAGCTCAGTGGTTGCGGCTATCAGGCTGCTGGAAATTCCATGCTGAAAAGCCTTTTGCAGGTGCGGGTGACCGACACCAATGAGGCGATAGCGCCGGAACTGCGGGGAAAAGACGTCATCCTCAAGGGTGATGACCTGCAGAATCTCTCCGCTTACAACAGCAGCCACCATAACTGGTGCGATAGCTTTTACGTCAGGGTACCGGAACTCAATACAGTTTATCTTTCGGCCGCCAACGTTGTGGATGGATTTCCCCTCGTCAACGGTCTCGAATTTGTCGGCAAGGCTGTGCAGTACGGCGACAGTTGGAACATTTTGTCTGCAGTGAAAAAAGGATCTGGTTTGTGTTACTGAGACTTTCTGAATCCTGATAAAGGAAAGCCCCCGCATTGGATCAATGCAGGGGCTTTTGATTTCTTTCGGTGCAGGAACTACAGATCGGTCAGTTTGGCCTGCTTTTTGACCACCTGCTCACACACATCCCACAGGGCAGACTTGCCCTCCACATGATTCAGCAGGGTTCCGGTGCGATGGGATAACAAGCCCACCAAATCCTTGGGGTCGATCTCGGGATCCTGCAGAGCCTGCAGAATGGTGGCATCGATTTCATTGGCGATGGCCACCAGCTTTTTCGCCACTTTGACCTCATGAGACTCGCGGTTTTTGAAGGGAATCACCTTGCCCATAAAACCACCTCCTTTTTCTCTCGACACCTTTTCGGCATCGATCACCAACTAACTTAAATCATAATGAATTTCCGTTTTTTATTCCTTATTTAATTGGTATAAAGACGGTTCGATTTCGTTCATGCTTAATATAACTCAGCGTTATTTGGAGATATTTTATGGCACAGGCAACCTTTGATGTGGTGGTCATCGGATCCGGTCCCGCCGGTTATGTGGGGGCTATTCGCGCCGCCCAGCTCGGTTTTAAGGTCGCCCTGGTGGAAAAATTCCAGCACCTGGGGGGCACCTGCCTGAATGTAGGTTGCATTCCCACCAAGGCCCTCCTGCACTCCGCCAAAACCTGGGATAAAATCCAGCACTTGGAAGAACAGGGGTTCACCACTGGCAAGGTATCCTTTGACTGGGGCAAGATCCTGGGCCGCAAGGACAATATCGTGGATCAGCAGCGCAAGGGCCTGCGTTTCCTGATGAAAAAGAACAAAATCGAGACCTTTGAGGGCCATGGTCGTCTGGCTTCCCGCACTGCGGTGGATGTCACGGACGCCGCCGGCAAAGTCACCCGGATCGACACCAAATTTGTGCTGCTGG
>JAKQGS010000028.1 GCA_029556045.1 Pseudomonadota bacterium
CGCCAAAGAGTCGGCGGGTCCATGGCCTGGACATCAAGAGCCAGCCTCCCGTGCCGTAGGATTTCGTCCGGTGAACTGTACTGCAGGGCTGCCAGCATGTGATAATTCCGCACCAGATCAAAGTCCCGCCCAATAATTTCCAAGATGCGATTTTCTGGCAGCACGGGGATCCTGCTGGCCGCAAGTAATGCTTGCACGTGAGGTTCCAGCAATTCATAGTGGCGAGTCGCTTTCAATAAATCAATTGCCCGGATATGATGGGCCAATAAATCGGTGACAAAGGGCTCCACGATTGTTAGGTAACTGGCGATTTGCTGCAGGGCCTCCTCCGTTTGGATGTGGGATAGTAGTTCGATGGCGTAATCCAGCCACCGATGCAAAAATCCACTATCCACCGACTCTGCTTGCATCATGGATGTCAGCCGCTCAATTCGGTCCACGTCCCCTTCCATTTGATAGAACATCATCCGTTGACGCAGGACTTCCTCCCGCAGGGGATCCAACATCGCCAGTTGCATCGAATAGACGTCTTTCAGGTAGTCGGGGAGCCCCTGCGGGATGGCCAGCAGCTTTTCCAGAAGTACGATGCGATCATTTCCCGCCACCTGTTCCATGCGGACTTTGAGTACATCCTGAAGTTTGCCATAGTCTTTTTGCGCCAGATAGAAGTCTTCCAAAAAAGTAAACTTTGCGGGCTCAATCCACCCCAGCAGTAACGCCTCACGATAGTGGCTGGCCGCGGCTCCCATATTCATAGTTTTGAAGCGACAAACATCCCCCAGCCTCAGGTGGTAAGCCTGCATCTGACTCATATCCTGAACATCCGACAAATGTTTGACCAGAAGCTGGTAAAATGACTGCCAGTCCAGAGATGCATCATCCCATTCCATCACGCGGCCGATTTCATCGGGATCCATGGCGTATAGAGTGGCCCACCGCTTGTAAACGGAAAAGACTTTTTCCGGACTATGCAGGCGATCACGATAGAGGTGGACCAGGGTTTCGAGATGACCTCGCAAAGCATCCTGGTGCCCATCCCGCAGACACTGTTCAAACGCAGCTTCCTCTACCATAGCCATGCCTTCGGCGTCATCGTGGCGGTGCATAACTTCTGCGATTCGATTCAGTAGAGCAGGATCTCCATCACTGAATTCCAGGGCTTTAATAAAACGATCGTGGGCCAGATCCCGCCGATTGAGGTGGGTATACCAGATATCCCCCGCCGCGATTTCCACTTCCGCCCTCTTACTGCGCTCCTTGCCGACGGCCAGATGCAGACCCACGTCCTGAAGTATCTGAAGGGCGCGTCGTGGTTCGTTTTGCTTAACCATTAAGTCGGCGATCTGTCGGGCTAACTCGATATTCATGGGTTCATAGGCCAAGGCACTGAGGGCTTCTTGTATGGCCTGATCCCAGTCTTTCTGCCCTATCATGATATCGGAGATACGTTGGTGGATACGTGCAAGCTGCGGACGGCGTTTTTCGATCAACAACGCCCGACGCAAGACGCCAAGCTCGCGAACAGGATCTCCGATTTTCTGGTACACACCCACGAGTTTTTGCAGGATGCGGGGCAACTCTCCCCGACGCTCCAGAATACTGAGATAGGATTCCTCCGCTTTACCCGGGTCAACATCGGCCCAAGCATCTCCCAGGACCTCTGCCAACACCATCTCCACTGATTTGAGATCATCAAATCCAACAATGCCGGCATAAAGCATCTCCCCAAGTTGAGACACCGCTTCCAGCGTCTTCTCCCCACTGTTCTGCCGCCGTTGATTGGCGACTTCCAAAGCGGCAAAAAGGAGAGACTCAGACTCCAGCGCGCACAGGTCGGGCATATGAGCTGGACACTGAAAATCAGGTCCGTCAAGCAACAACAAGACTTTGCGCCGCCAGAGATAAAGTGAATGTGGTGCTGCTGCGATTTGCTGATCCACAAGTTCCAGCGCTTTGGTTCGCTCGCCACGCAAAATGAGCTGATTAAGGGGATCAAAACGGTTGCCGATCTCCCGTTCTTCCATGCACTCTATACCCGCCACAAAAATATTCTGACTGCCGAATTTGTCGCCACCAAGGCAAGCTTCCACGCGCCACACATCACTTTGTGGATTGCTCACCGAAAGGTTAAAAAGAGGTGTTTCCCCTCCCTGCGTTCCTCGCCGACGAATAAAATGACGTGCTTCTTCTGCACCCCAAATATTCGACTGAGCATGCCTTAGCAATTCCATCACACCAAAACGCCCCTCAAACAGGCCGGATGTCTCTTCAGGTTCGGGCATAAAACCCATAGCTCGGGTAGCCAACAGGATCGACGCACTCAGTAGATTTTGTGGAATGGGACCAACGGCAAAATGATCGGAGACCTGAAGACTGAGGGCGGCTCCATCTCCCAGCAAGGTGATTTTGAAGCCTGCCAGCCCATGAGGAGATTGCAGACCCTGGGGTGTCTCTTCCGAACCCCCTTTGGCACGGGCATTGACTGTTTCAAGAAAACACCACAGTTCTCCGCGGGTCCCTTCGGCGATTTCCACACGTGTACCATGTCCATACTGTTCTTGAGCCATCAGCACCAGATTGCGGGAGAACTGACTGAGATCGGCATCGATGACGACTTCTTCAAGGTGCCAGCCAAGCTCCTCTACTTTGATAACCAGCTTGCGTAAACGCAGGGGTGACTGCATTTTGCGCGTCGGCGGTGCCACACCTTCCGCATGTGCAGAACCGGCAAGCCCAGTCCATTTCAACCGACCCTTTTTATCGCTGACAGCAACGAACCCCAGTTTTTTGAGGTAGCTCTGCAGATTGCTTTCCGTTGGCGCTGCCATAGCTTGTTCCTGTGCGAGCCGTCGACCCACAGCGGGCCGGTGGTTGGTATCTTCACGAATCTCTGCAATAAATATCCCTATGCAGCTCTATTCGGAAGACAGGCATCAAACTTTACCGCCGTGCATGAAATTTCGCATTCTTAGCCGGGGCAAAATGGCAAAGTTCTCCGATTAGGTGTATTATTTGAGCTAGCTAATCCACCTACGAAACACCTATTTTCCGCATGGGGAGCCATATGTTTGAGTCTTTCAAGTACAAGTTGGCTTTTCTTGAAACTTCACCAAATCGCACGCTAACTCCCCGTCTTTTGGCGGCCGTGGCAAAAACACTCACGAATACCAATGCAGAACGCTACCTGACATCCCGTCAGTTCGAATTAGTGTCACTGGACCTTTGTTACATTTTGCTGCGTCATCGCCCCTGGCTGTCGGTTCCATTATTCCCCGATGTGGTATCCGACTATCTGGCCCAGATGTTTCAGATACCCCGCCAGACCGGTGAAGAATTGTGGGAGGGCATCCTCACCCTTCTACCCCCGGATTTCATCCCCCCCAGGTCAGTGCGTAACCATGAATTCCTGGAGGCCGTTTTTGTGGCCAGCGCCACGGCGCCTGACCAGCTCCACCTGGAAGTGGACCTTGGCCTGGGCACCACCCTGCTCCGGCATATGCGCGCCTCTGCAGAAGGGTTGATGGGAAATCGGCGTCCTCCTGAAAAAGGCCTTCTGGTCGAATTCCCCACCGCTATCGAGGCGGAGTTGGAGAGCATCATGAAAGTCATGGCGGACGCCCTCAAGGTAACCCCCTGGCTGATGGACGTCTATCGCCTCCGTTACCTGATTCAAGCGGTTGCCCCCGATGTGTGGCTCCCCATTCCAGAAGCCATGTCCCGGCTACAACTATTACTGAAAATCGGGCAGCATGAGAAATCCACCGAGGAAAAGATCCGCCAGTGGTGGTCACCCCAGAGCAGTGACGCCACCACCACCCCCCAGCCGGTAGAAATGGTCCTGCAACAGATGAGTGACGCTGAACTAATCTATCGGGAACCCTCTCGCTCCAAAAAAGTTGGGGCTATCTGGCGTTTGACAGACCTTGGTTTTCGTCTGACGGCGGATGCTTTTGCGGTCAAACAAACCCGCTTAAAGTCTCTTAAATTTGAACGCTTTTTGCGCCTGCCTGAGTCCTACCAAGTGGCTTGGATCCATCGGGTGAATTACCAATGGGAAACCGCACTGTGGGACTTCTTCAACCAAGGGATGGAGCGCCTTGGACCGATGGCGCAAGCCGCTTTGGTCACACGCCTCACCCAATCGCGCCATCAGCAGGAGCTCCTTGTGAAGCTGCCCCAACTGGCGACTAAACACCCCTCCTCGTGGTATCAAAGGGATCTGGTGCAGCATTTGACCCAGTCTTTACCCTCCGATTTGGTTGGACGGATCAAGGCAGGTATGGCAGAATCCGCTCCATAGCAGCCTTGCGGGGCAATAAAAGCCATTGCAGATTAGGACGGCCCTCGCCGTTTACCGTTTGAGAGTGTTATAATGCAGGAACCGCAACTCAGCGCCGCAATCCTGACTGCCATGGGATTGGATCCCATCGAAGTCAATCTCCACCACCAGCGCATCCTCCGGGCACTGCAAAATCGGGAATCCGACTATCTTCCCATTATCGATACCTGCCGCCTCGATAACGGCGGTATTGTCCCTATGCCCGTCCACACAGGATCGACCGATGCCCGGGGCTTTGTAGCGGTAACCCTCGCAGCCGGGGCAGCCTCCCGTTACAGCGAGCCGCTATTGGCTTTGCGTCAGGCCCTTGAGTCCGGCAATCTCCTGCAGCTCAACCAAAGCCTGGAGGATCTTGTGGCCCACCAAGCCCGCACCTGGCCACTGCCACCGGTATTGGCGCAGCTATTGGCCCAGGATACGCCGATTCCAAAGTTTCCGCCCCCCTCTGAAATCAACGAAATACTGGCAGCCATGCAGCAGCCAAAAGGGCTTTTTCCCTGCAATCAGTCCGGACACAGTTTTGCCAGTATGAAAAACATGGAACACGCGAATCTACGGGGCATCGAGGGGCAGGCGTTTATCGTGGCCCCGCACAAACGCCCGGATTTTGAAGCCCTGGCTCAGCGGGAGGGTTTTTTACCAGGGACCGTGTTTTTGGAGCAGGGTCCAGAGCTTTCCACCATCAGATTTTGGGATGACGGCTCCCCCGTGATGGAGGACGGCCGCTATTCGCCGGTGCCCGCGGGTCACGGTACCCTTCTAAAGCTCTGGCCGCAGATGCACCGGAGATTCCCCTCGGCTCACTCCGCCTTTATTCGCAACGTTGACAATGTCACAGGCACCGATGCCGAGGTGATGGATGCCACTCACCATTTTCTCAACTTTCACTCTACGATACTTAAATCCATCCGCCTGATCCGCCAGCATTTGACGACTAGCCAATGGCAGGGCTGCCTGGCTCCTATTCAAATGCTGTGGGAACTTTTTCCTGAAATCAGAAAGACAGCAACACCCCGCAATAACATTTCCGCCATACAGTGCCTGTGGGAAGTGCAACAGGATATTTTTCAACTATCCCCATCACAAAAGATCCATGTGCTCAAACAACATGGCGGTGATGAGCAGCTCGCCCTGCAATGGCTTTACAGTCGTCCCGTCAATACCCTTGGGCAAGTTCCCAATAGGGGCCGTGACGTGGGAGGGTCGGCGGTATTTGTCCGTACCGCTGTCGGTCCGGAAAAAGTCTGTCTGGAGCTCCCCCATGCCAGCCCGGAGGACGTGGCCCGTTTTCTCAAGGATCCGACCCGGGCCACCCACTTCAACCCGGTTTTTGTGGCGGCAGAACTAGGGCAGACGCCCAGTCCCGCCTTTGACGAGCATCAGCCCCTGTGGATATTGGCTCGTAAAAAATATCATGGGCGGCCGGTGCTTTATCACGAAACCGTTCTCTTTGAACTCCTGGGCAACAACATGATGGCCAATGTACTCTTTCCTGAAATTCCCCGCTTTCTCTTTCATCCCCACAAAACCCTGGGTGCCAATTAGTCTGGGAAATAGATGCCGACCTGCCCCTGTTTCTTGACGCTCCGCCGGATTTCTGACTGAACGTCTTCGGGATTCACCCCAAAAACAGCAAAAAACGCTGCGGTTGCCTGCCAGACCTCACGGTAACTCCGCCGCTCTTTTTTTTCCCAGTGTCAGAATCCCACTGCCACGAGCGCCAAATCCCTTTCGGGGCAAGGTTTACCCGTTGAATCAGCCGGGCATCACCAGCAGAATTGAATATGAGAGGTCCGCCATCTGCGCCATGCCGCAGCCTGCAACGACCGCGATTAACCCTGCAACCGTCAACGAAGGAGTGATCATGCCCCCACAAGTAAACAAAGAGGCCTTCTCCATGGCATTGGCCGAACTGGGACACAATCCCACGGAATACGCTGGTAAACGTCTCAGCCTGGCCAACATGGTGCTGATCTATGATATTGATGAAGATATTGTTCTGGATGCCATTGACCAAAAACACATCGCGGCGCATTATGACTACACCAATGACACCATTTGGGTGGATGCTCTCGATGCGGCTCATTTTTACTACTGTATTAAAACCGAAGCTCCCCTTTATTCCAGCAATGAATGAAGGCGGGCATGGCCAACATTGAGTTTATTGTCCTAAGTGATCTCCATGCGCCGGTCTGGACGCTCCCCTTCGGGTGGCGCTTCCAGCTGGCCTCCCTGCCCGGCTTTCAAATGGCGGTATCTTCGCCGCTTTCACCCGCACAACAACAACAGTTACGCCATAGTGTCCAGCAGCAATGGCAAAGCCATAAAACCGCCATGGCAGTTCACCGCACACCTCCGCAAGCCCTGTTTTTTGATTTTGACGCCACCGTGGTGGAGGAAGAATCGATTGTAGAATTGGCGCGCCATGCCGGTGTTATGCCGGCGGTTGAAGACATCACCCGGCGGGCCATGAACGGGGAACTGGATTTTGCGAATGCTCTGCGGGAACGAGTCAAATTGCTGCAGGGGCTTCCCGCCGACCTGATGGGAGATGTGACGCGGGGTCTGACCCCCTCTGCGGGGCTCTTGCCGTTAACCCAGCAGGCGGCTACCTTGAATATCCCCTACTCGATTGTCTCCGGGGGCTTTGACGCCATCGTGGCTCCGATCGCTCAGCAGTATGGTTATACGGCATTTCTCGCCAACCACCTCAATCAGGAAAACGGCCGCTTGAGCGGCACTGTTACGTCCCCGATCGTCGACGCACAGGCGAAGGCCCGCTTTATTCAAGATTTTAAATCCCGTCACCACATTCCCCAGGAGTGCGTTGTCTGCATCGGTGACGGGGCCAATGATATCCCCATGATGGCGGAGGGAGGCTGGCGCCTGGGCCATCATCCCAAACCAGTCTTACTCCCACACCTCGACGGGGCCATTTTCAATGGTGACCTGCGGTTGATTGCAGACCTGTTGCGCGTCGCGCATGCCTGAGTTAAACAAGATAAGTCATCAAAACGTTACCTGGCTCTCTTGAATAAGGTATTTGTCATGCAATTTTTTTCATCCGTCAACGAAGCTGTGCAGGGCTGCGATTCTTTGTTAACGATCGCCCCAAAATCTTTCTACGATAAAAAGACGCTGGAAAATGCCGTACCCGGCACTCATTGGAAACTATTGTCTCTGGCCCTTGCGGAAACCAAGCCGGGACGCAACGGCACCACCGTCACCACCCAGACGGGCGAGATTTCCCCGCGGCAGACCGTCGCCATCGTGCTGCCCGACGTGGTATCCCGCGGTAATACGCCCACCCGCAAGGAGGGGATCTTCAAGTTAAGTGATGCGCTGGATAAAGCAAAAAATCCTGCCGTGGTGTTGGGACTCGATTCTCCGTCCCACTATCGCGCTGCCGTGGGCGCCTTGGCCCGCCGCCTGCGCCGTTACACCGCCAAATCAAACATGGCAACGCCGCGCCATTTCAAAATCACTGCCATCGGCGCCGATGGAAAAGTCATCCCCCCGCCCTCTGATCTGGCAGATCTGGCGGATTCCGTCGCTTGGGCCTGTCAGATGGTGGATACGCCCCCAGCAAACCTCAACCCCGCCACTTTAGCGCAATCGATCCGTGAAAGGGTTTCCAAACTCCCCCAGGTCTCCTTTCGGGAAATCGTCGGAGAGGACCTACTGAAACACAAATTGGGAGGCATCCACGCCGTTGGACGGGCCGCCGTTGAAGCCCCTCGTATGATCATTCTGGATTACAACCCCGCTGGCGCGCAAAAAACCATTGCCCTCATCGGCAAAGGGGTGACTTTTGACACGGGCGGACTATGCCTCAAGGGCAAAGAGGCCATTGTGGGGATGAAGATGGATATGGGCGGAGCCGCTGCCGTACTGGGAGCATTTAACTACCTCGCCCGGAGTCAGTGCCCCCACCGCATCATAGCTGCCGTCGGATTGGTGGAAAACGCCATCGGCCCCACTGCCTATAAGCCCGATGACATACTGACGCTGCACTCCGGTAAAACCGTGGAAATCAACAACACCGACGCGGAGGGACGCCTGGTGCTGGCGGATTGTCTGTCTCTCGTTTGTCGTGAGTACAAACCGGATCTGGCAATTGAAGCGGCCACTCTGACCGGGGCACAATTGACCGCCACCGGCCTCCTGCACAGTGCCATTATTACCAATCAGGATCATTTGGAATCCTACGCAATGGGGGTTGGAAAGACCACGGGCGATCTGGTGGCTCCCCTACCCTTTGCTCCGGAGTTCTTTGAAAAGGAATTCGACAGCGAGGTGGCAGATATGAAGAACTCCGTCAAAAACCGTACCAATGCCCCCTCAAGCTGTGCAGCATGGTTTATCTACAGCCATGTGGAGGACCTGAATATCAACTGGATCCACATCGATATGGCGGGTCCGGTGGTGAATGAAAAGGGACTGGGCACCGGTTATGGGGTGATGCTGGTGGCAGAACTGGCACGGCAGTACGAGGGCAAATAAAACCCCTCAGCGCTTGCCATAGATGAAAATCTCCTGGTTTCCGGAGCGACCCGTCACTCCGGAGGCCACGGATTTCAGGTCGGCAAAACCACTTTCCCGCATAGCCCCCATCACGCTGTCCAGCGCCATTTGGCGATCAGCTTCTTCAGTCACCACACCACCCTCCGGTATTTTGGTCGAAGGCAATTCAAACTGGGGTTTCACCAACAAGAGATAAGCCACGTCGCGTCGTTCCCCGACGGCACTGAGAATCGCTGGCAACAGTCGGCGGATGGAATTAAAGCTGATATCCGCCACCACCCAGTGTAGCGGGCTGTTGGTTGGCAGTGTGAAGTCCTTGATATGGGTCTTTTCATGCGCCTGCACACGGGGATCCTGACGAAGTTTCCAGGCAAGTTGATTTTCTCCCACATCCACCGCATAGACCAAGGCCGCCCCTAACTGGAGGCAACAGTCGGTAAATCCTCCCGTCGATGCCCCCACATCCATCACCACGGCCTGTTGAAAC
>JAKQGS010000089.1 GCA_029556045.1 Pseudomonadota bacterium
CTGAGTCCGGTGTTGGGGTACGATCGTGCCGCACTGGTGGCCAAACGAGCCCACGCACAGGATATCACCCTTAAACAGGCTACCCTGGATCTCGGGTTCCTGACCGCCGAAGAGTTTGACCATGCTGTGCAACCCGCCGCCATGACCAAACCAAGCTGAATCACCGCCTTTTAATTCCCATATAATTCACCGTCAGCGCCAACCGCATGCATATTAATAAATAAAAACATTGTGTTATTAAAGATAGAAAAAATCTATCAAACCATAAATATTATCGATTTCAAAAATAACGAAAGATGCCGAAGAATAGGAAGTGTCAGGGGTGAGGCTGGGTGACAGCGACCTCCGCAAAGCTCAAAACTTAATGGAACGAAACAAAGGAGTGAACCATGGCGGCTACCATCATTAACACGAAAGTCCCCGAATTCAAAGTGCAGGCCTATCATAATGAAGCGTTTAAAACAGTGACCCATGATGATCTGCGGGGTAAATGGTCGGTGTTTTTCTTTTATCCGGCGGATTTTACCTTTGTCTGCCCCACCGAACTGGGAGATATGGCAGACAAGTATGATCAACTACAAAAAATGGGAGTCGAGGTTTATTCCGTCAGCACCGACACACATTTCGTTCACAAGGCCTGGCATGACGTATCGGAAACCATCAAAAAGATCCAGTTTCCCATGCTGGCGGACCCCACCGGGCATCTTTCGCGGGCTTTTGGGGTTCACATCGAAGAGGAGGGACTGGCTTATCGCGGAACTTTCCTCGTGGATCCGGAAGGCAAAATCAAAATTGCGGAAATCCACGACAACGGCATCGGGCGCAACTCCGATGAACTGGTCCGCAAGATCCAGGCGGCGCAGTTTGTGGCCACCCATAAGGGCGAAGTCTGCCCAGCCAAATGGCGTCCGGGCGAAGACACCCTCAAGCCGGGCCTGAACCTGGTCGGCAAGATCTGATACTGACAAACCCCGGGGATCGCCCCGGGGTAACCCAAACGCAACCCCCGCAAAGGAGTACGATATGTTGGATGCTGCCCTTCTAGACCAGTTAAAAACGATCTTTCAGGATCTTCCCGTAGCCATTGAATTGAGGGTCAGCGCCAGTGATCATACCCAACAGGGGGAGCTGCTAGCGATGCTTGAGGGTATTGCCAGCACATCGCAGCAGATCACGGTGGTTCTTGACACCCAATCCGACCGTGCCAAAACCCCGGCCTTTGCGGTCTATCGTGATAACAAGCCCACGGGCATCGCCTTTCGGGGCATCCCGGGGGGACATGAATTCAGCTCCCTGGTGCTGGCCATCCTCAACAGCGCCGGTAAGGGTAAACTACCAGACGCGAGACTCAGTCAGCGCATCCGACGACTGGCCGGACCCATTGAAGTGAGAACCTATATATCCCTCAGCTGCGAAAATTGCCCGGACGTGGTGCAGGCCTTGAACCAGATTGCTTTGGTGCATGGCAACATGACCCACACCATGATTGACGGCGGCATGGTGCAGGATGAATTGAGTGAGTTGGGTATCCAGGGCGTTCCTGCCGTCTATGTGGGAGCGGACTTGATTCACTCCGGTCGCTCGTCACTGGCGGAATTGATCACCAAGTTGGAAGAACGGTTTGCCGATCCCAGCGAGACCCCAGTGGGAGAGGCGTTAGGACACTACGATGTGGCGGTTATCGGTGGCGGTCCCGCGGGAGCCTCAGCTGCTATTTACAGTGTACGCAAAGGACTGAAAACCATTTTGATTACGGAAAAAATGGGCGGGCAGGTGCAGGAAACCAAGGGCATCGAGAATCTGATCTCGGTGATTTATACCGAAGGGCCCCAGCTGGCGGCAAGCCTGGACCAACACCTGCGCTCTTACCCCGTGCAAGTTCTGGAGCATCGCCGCGTCACGGCGGTGCAGACGGAGGGGGCACAAAAGCATCTGACTTTAAACTCCGGAGAAACCCTCTCCACCGATGCCCTGATCATTGCCACGGGAGCCAAGTGGCGGGAGCTGGGTGTTCCCGGAGAAAAAGAATACATTGGTCGCGGAGTGGCCTTCTGCCCCCACTGCGACGGACCATTTTACAAGGGCAAGAAGGTTGCCGTCATCGGTGGTGGAAACTCCGGGGTGGAAGCCGCCATTGACCTGGCAGGGATCTGCAGCGAAGTGGTGCTTTTTGAATTCAACGACCAGTTGAAGGCGGACGATATCCTGATAAAAAAGGCTCAAAGCCTTGCCAACGTGCGCATCATCACCCAGGCTAAAACCCAGGCGGTGCTGGGCAATGGAGAAAAGGTGGTGGGTCTTCGGTATCAGGATCGTGTGAGTGAACAGGACCGGCATGAGGAGCTGGATGGCATCTTTGTCCAGATCGGACTGTCGCCCAACAGTGCGGTGGTGAAAGATCTGGTGGAGACCAACCGATTCGGGGAAATCGTGGTGGATGGCAAAGGCCATACGTCCGTGCCCGGGATCTACGCCGCCGGGGATGTGACCACCACCCCCTTTAAGCAGATCGTCATCGCCATGGGCGAAGGAGCCAAGGTGGCGTTGACGGCGTTTGAAGATCGGATGCGGGCGGGTGGGTCCTGATTCAGACGCTGACGGTGCCGGTCAAATGACGTACAATCGAATCACCACCAACGAGTGAGGGTTCGTTATGACGGCACCGTATATTCTTGGGATCGACCAGGGCACCACGTCCACCACGGCACAGGTTTTTGATTTTAGTCAGCCTGACAGACCTCATAGTATCAGTAAAATCTCGGTGGATCACCCGCAGGTTTACCCGCAGACTGGGTGGGTTTCCCATCGGTTGGGGGACATCTGGGATGGGGTGACCCGAGCGGTACAGCTGACCCTGGCGGCCGCCAATGCCCAAGATTCCCGATTTAAACCGGAAAAAATTGCCGCCATCGGTCTGACCAATCAGCGGGAAACCCTGTGTACCTTTGAACGGGACAGTGGTCGGCCCCTTTACGATGCCATCGTCTGGCAGTGCAAACGCAGTCTGGATATCTGTCAGGAATTGCGGGCCGCTCAATTAGAGGAAACGGTGCGCCGCAAGACCGGTCTGTTGCTGGATCCATACTTCACCGCTTCGAAAATGACGTGGCTGTTGCGTCATGAACCGGATGTGCGGCGGCTGATCGACGGTAAACAAGCCCTGTGGGGCACCATCGACACATGGTTGTTGTATCGGTTAACCGACGGCGGCAGTTATGCCACCGAGGGCAGCAATGCCTCTCGTACACTGCTATATAATCTCCATACCGGATCCTATGATGATGAACTCCTGACAATATTTGGAGTGCCCCACCGCGACTGTCTGCCGGAGATTCGCGATAGCGCCGGGGTGTTTGGTTATACGAAAGGGCTCTCCTTTTTGCCAGATGGCATTCCCATTGCGGGAATACTGGGGGACCAGCAGGCGGCATTAGCGGGGCAAACCTGCTTTTTACCCGGCGACGCCAAATGCACCTATGGCACCGGTGCGTTTATTCTGATCAATAGCGGTGCGCAATATGTGCCGCCCCCCGAGGGCCTTTTGACCACGGTGGCCTGGTCGCTGCAGGGCCAGCGGACCTACGCTATGGAAGGCTCGACGTTTATTGCCGGTGCGGCGGTGCAGTTTATCCGCGATCAATTGGGATTGATCGTGGATTATGCAGAATTGGACCAATTGAGTGCTCAAGCGATCGGAAGCCCGGACATTTATTTCGTCCCGGCTCTTTCCGGCCTTGGATCACCCTATTGGATTCCTCACGCCCGTGGCGCTATTCTGGGCATGACACGTGGGACGACGCGTGCTGAGTTGGCGCGGGCGGCGTTGGAGGGGATCGCTTTTAGCGTGACGGATCTGATGGATACCATGGGGAAAGCCCTGCCGGTTAAGCCAACGGTCTTAAAAGTGGATGGGGGAGCGGCCCGCAACGATACCCTGATGCGCATTCAGGCGGATCTTGCGGGTGTCACCATCGATCGACCGCTGAATCTTGAGACTACATCAACGGGAGCAGCATTGTTTGCAGCCTATGGTATCGGTCTTTACGAGAGTCTCAGTCGCATGGCGCAGGCGCGACAGCGGGACACGATGATTGCACCGGGATCCGGAATGTCCCCTTCCGTGTCGATTCAGCGGCACAAGGAGGGTTGGCAACGGGCGGTGGCCGCCGTTAAGGCATTTGCGGGGTAGCTTGGCGGAGATTGCGACCACTCGTAAGAATGGACTCCCATTGCCAGCTTAAGTTCGAGCCGGCATGATCCGGCCTGTGGTTTTTGGTGGTGATGGGGTTTTTTAGCGCATTTTAAGGCGCTGGAATAAAAGGAAAATTTAATGAAAATAAAACATTGCAAAAAACGGTAAAGAAATAGGTCAAACGGTCGAAGCAAGTAAGGTCGGAATATCCCTGTTTAAGGATACCTATGGCCTGGTTGCCAAGACAACTTCGCAATTCCATCCATACCTTCGTGACGGAGGGGGTGGTTGCAGTGGTTTTGTTGGTGTCGTCCTGCAGCCAGTCGGGGCAGGAGGATTCCAGTGCTCCCAAGGACGATACACCCATTGTGGTGACGCCATCCGGTAATCTGCCGTCGGGAACACCGGGAGTCCCGGAAGAAAAGCCGATCATCCTACCCGCTGATTTTGTCATCTCCACGCCACCCGAATTTGTAAATTCTTTGACACCGCTGGCAACCTGGACGGAAGCCCCCGATGTGAAGGATTACGATGTCATTGTCAGCCCCAGCGCTGATTGCAAGGTGCCGCTGCAGGCCTATGGCGATGTGACGGTGTTGGAACAACAACTCACCGCTTTGGTGGAAGGGACTTACTATCTCTGTGTTTACGCCATTCAGTCTGTGGATGGCCAGGGAGAATTGCTGCAGGCCGCCAATGCGCCCTACGCTTTTACAGTTGAT
The DNA here is from genome assembly GCA_029556045.1 of Pseudomonadota bacterium. The sequence continues at coordinate 4,915 of JAKQGS010000089.1, forward strand.
ATGACCCCGCCCACAGCGCCAACCATCGATCCGGTCGCTGAGGTCACCAAAGATAACACACCGGAAATCACCTGGGGTGTGGTGAGTGATGCGGACTACTACGATTTGATCGTGGGAAGCG
>JAKQGS010000090.1 GCA_029556045.1 Pseudomonadota bacterium
CCTGGGATGTGGCGGCAGGCCTCATTTTGGTGCAGGAGGCTGGTGGTATCTCCACCACCTATGATGGTCTCCCTTTTCGCTTCGACGGGGACGGCCTCATCTGCGGCCAGGAAAGCCGGGTGAGGGAACTCCAAAAGCTCATCGATTTGAAATAGATTGGCTTACAAAACCAGGGAGGATCGTTTCAATGAATGCCAGGCTCTTGGCTATAATCTGTTGGGCAGCAACGGGTTTGGCCACTAATACCCAGGGGAAGCCCTGGATCGATAAACTGACCGCCGGAGAAGTGAATTGGACCACCCTCAGGTTGGAATTTGCGGGTCTTGCTGATGCGGGTTCTGATGTCAAAAATACTAAAGATATTGAGAAACTAGCCTGGAAAAATGGAGTTGGTGCCGGCACTCAGGTATTAGGCGAATTTTTTGACCAGCAACTTCCGGATCGTAAGGCCGACACAGAAAATGCCAAGAAAAATCTGCGCACGTCCCTGTACTCCGTGAATACGACCTATTATAGTAACGGCCGCATTCGGGTCGATCTGGAGGTTCCCCTGGCAAAAATCCTCAATGTTGCAGATGCCGGAACCCAGTCTTTGACTCATAATAAAGAGAAGGCTGAACACACGGGAATCGTCATAAAGGTCCCTGAGGGCATGGTGCCAACGCCCTACTACACGTTGGTGGTTGGGGGAAAACCGGTTTTTGATTTCCGTTATATCAGTAAGGAAGGCGTGCAAAAAAACCTAGCCGGCCGTTGGATTAGGAAACCTAAGCCATCGGAATGGAAGAGTTTTGTTGGTGAAGACCCCCTCATCCTCAATGGTCAGACCAATCTAACGAATGCCCAGATTGACATTCCGGCGGGAGATTGGGACCGTCTGGTCAGAGGAGGGGACTCGCGGCTAATGAGCCAGGGACAGATTGTTTTTGCGGTGGGGCTTTAAGCGTGTGTTTCTCGTTGCAGGTGATGAAGGGACGTGGTAGACAGTTCGTTCCAAATCTTCTCTGGATCCGTTAAATGGTACTTCAGAGGTGGTCAAGCTTACTTAATGAAGAGATATGGTATGCCAAAGATTAAAACGAAACGAGCCGCCGCAAAGAGATTCAAGATCAAGCCCTCGGGTAAAATCCGTCGCAATCAAGCCAACAAGCGGCATATTCTTACGAAAAAAGGCCGCAATCGGTTGAATCACTTGAAAAAGGCCGCCTATGTGGTCCCTAGTGATGTGGGGCTGGTATTGCGCTGCTTGCCGAACGGCTAAGGTCATCGGATTTCAAAGAAACAGTTCGAAGAAATATATAAAGAGGTTAGTTCATGTCACGGGTCAAAAGAGGTTTTAAAGCACGTCGTCGGCGTAAAAAGGTTCTTGGATTGGCTAAAGGCTACAGAGGAACCCGTCATAGCTTGTTCCGGACCGCCGTTCACGTTGTTCGCCGTGGTCTTGTCTTCGCCTACCGCGATCGTCGCGTTAAGAAACGGGAATTTAGAAGCCTGTGGATTACCCGGATCAATGCAGCGTCCCGTGCGGAAGGCTTGCGTTACTCCGAGTTGATCAATGGTTTGAAAAAAGCCAATATTGTGATCGATCGCAGTGTACTGGCGGACCTGGCCATCAACGATCAGGCTGGGTTTGCACAGTTGGCGACCAAAGCGAAAGCCGCTCTCGGCAAGTAATTGCGCGGTTATCAACAATTAAAAAAAAGCCGGCCCCTTAAAATGGCTGGTTTTTTTTATTTATATCAAAGACTTACAAGTCGCGTTAAAATGGATTCAAATTTATCCACAAGGACCTGTGGATAAAAAATGTTCACCTGTTACATGAAAGCGGAAGGTCAGTATCGGAGGTCTGAAGACTTCGTGCAAGTAAAATCTATTCAAAGTGGGGACGGAGAGACTTGAACTCTCACGCCAATGGCACTGGCTTCTAAGACCAGCGTGTCTACCAATTCCACCACATCCCCAGAAAAGACGAAGACTACATTTCTCCCATCCTTAGTGCCTTTGTCAATCGCGAATCATTTACATTGCCACCGGATCAGGTTTTTTTTAATTTCAAACCAATCACAAAACGCGGAAATCCGATGGGGGAGGTGTCATGACAACCGAACATAATAAAGATATGGTGACAGAAATGAATTTTTCCGGATTGATTCTGGGCTTTTGTTCGGCAGCTCTGTCCTATCTTGGGTATGGTGATGCCCAAGCTGAAAAAAACCTGACTTTAGCCAAACAAAACATTGATATCCTCGAAATTTTGTCCCTCAAAACCAAGGGAAACCTGAATGCCGATGAAGAACGACTGATCCAGCAGGTTTTAAAGGACTTGCGGATGAAGTTTGTCGAGGCGGCCAAATAGCCTTAAAAACCACATTTGTCATAAAATTGGCTCACCCTTCCAGCAAATCTTCCGACAGACAGTTCAGGTGTCCTGTCGTGAAAGGATTTGTGCATGGATGTGAGCCTCTATGAGTTTCCGGTCCAAAAAGCTCTGCATAATGGACTGAGAATCGCCAAAAGTTTCGGTCACCACAAACTTGAAGTGGAACACGTGGCTTTGGCGGTGGTGCGCTCTGATGCTGAAGTTCTGCCGGAAACTCGTGCCAAGGCTCTGGAAGGCGCACTTGTCCGCCACCTCATGAAAGCACCGAAGATCTTCGGCTCCATGCGCATTGACTTTGGCTCCCGTCTGAATGAGGTTTTGAATCGTCTCGAAGCAGAAAAACGCAACAAGGGTTGGTCGGCTATTCAGATGCCTGACTTTTGGCAGGAATTGGCGCGGGCGCTGGCCCCTGGTCTGGTTGAGTTGTCAGATTCCGACACCATTGTAGGTTCTGAGGCTGGAGCCTCTCCATCAGGAAAGGGGGGAGAGGGCAAAAAACTCGATAAAAAGGCCGACCAATATCTCAAGTTATATACCCAGGACATTACTGAAATTGCAGAGCGGGACGAGATTGATCCCATCATTGGGCGAGACCGGGAAGTGCGGCGGGTTCTGGAAATCCTGGGGCGCAAAAAAAAGAACAATCCCATCTTGATCGGTGATCCCGGCGTGGGGAAGACGGCGGTGGTGGAAGCGATTGCCCAGAGAATCGTGGGCGGGAAGGTGCCGGAATCGTTGCGGGGTGTCCGAGTCCTAGCTTTGGATTTGGGTGCTTTGATTGCCGGTGCCAAATATCGCGGCGAATTCGAAGAACGCATCAAGAAGATCATTGGAAGTCTAAAGGAGCTGAAGGGCAAAGCCATCCTCTTTGTTGACGAGATTCACATGATTGTAGGAGCTGGCGGACAGGAAGGAGGAGTGGATGTGGCCAATATGCTCAAACCAGCGCTAGCCCGTGGGGATATCCACTGTTTAGGGGCTACGACCCATGACGAATATAAAAAGTACTTCCAGAAGGACGCCGCCTTGGATCGTCGGTTTCAGCCGGTAGCGGTGGACGAGCCGGAGCCTCATGTGGCGTTGTCCATCCTGCGTGGCATCAAATCCAAGTATGAGATTCATCATGGTGTTTCCGTAACGGATCAGGCCCTCGCGGCTGCTGTCACGTTATCGGTTCGGTATTTGACCCACCGGCGACTTCCGGATAAGGCGATTGACGTCATTGACGAGGCGTGCTCCCGCTTACGCCTGCAGATTGAGAGTCATCCGGCAGAAATGGACCGTCTCCGTCATGAAATTGAACGATTGGAGATGGAAAGACACTCACTCCTGCGAGAAGAAATGCATTCCAAAGCGGCGAGAAGAATCGACGTAGAGTTGGAAAAGGCCCGCGCAGAATTCAATGCTCTGGAAGGTGTTTGGCGTGAATACCAGTCGGCCCTCGCGGAAGTCAGCCGGAGCGAAAAGCAGCAGGAAGAACTTACAAAAGTATTGGAGCAAGCCAAGGCGGAAAACAAATTTGAGTTTGCCGCCAAACTTCAGTATCTCGAACTTCCCAATCTGGTCAAAAAATTAGGTGCCCTGCAGGAACGGTTGCAGATCCTTCGCAACGGACACCCCTTTTTAGCCCAGGCTGTGGATGAAAAAGAGGTGGCTGATGTTATCGCTACCTGGACCGGCATCCCTGTGGGTCGTCTCATCGAAGGTGAATTGAAAGGTTTGATGTCGATGGAGGAGCGCCTAATGGCGCGGGTCTTCGGGCAGACCGAAGCCATTCGATCGGTAGTAAAGGCGGTTAAGCGGGCACGTGTAGGCATCCATGATCCGCGGCGACCGTTGGGTGTTTTTATGTTTCTTGGGCCGACTGGAGTGGGAAAAACAGAAACGGCGAAAGCTCTTGCGGCAGAAATGTTTCACGACGAAAACCGTATGATCCGTATCGACATGTCGGAATACATCGAACAGCACAACGTGTCTCGGCTTATAGGGTCACCTCCGGGATATATCGGATATGGTGATGGGGGAGAGTTGACAGATGCTCTGATGCGCAAACCCTATTCAGTGGTGCTACTTGATGAAATAGAGAAAGCGCATCCACGGGTCCTTGATATCCTGTTGCAGGTTTTTGAGGATGGGCGCCTGACAGATGGCAAGGGGCGTGTGGTTGATTGTCGCAATGCCCTTTTTATCTTAACCTCCAATCTCCCGGTTAAATCTAACCAAAGTGGACGGCAAAGCGGTGCTCATGATTTTGCGTTGCGGGAGTCACTGGCGGAATACCTGCGACCTGAATTTGTCAATCGCCTCGATGAGGTCATTCTCTTTAAGACTCTAACCAGTCGCTTCCTCGGAGAGCTTTTGGATCGTTTAACTGAGGAGCTGAACCAGAGGCTGGCGGATCGTGAGCTGCGGGTGACCCTCGGTCCTGGACTGAAACAGGAATTAATCGCTGCAGGGTATGACGGGGCCTTTGGAGGGCGTGCGGTTCGACGAGCGTTTCAGGCCATGGTGGTGGATACCCTGGCGGAGCGGATCATCAACTATCCGCAGTTGGCTAAGGGGGCGTGGCTGCTTAATTTCGATACTGAAAAGGGCTTTTTCTGGCGACAGGAATCACTGGTCCACCGCTATTTGCCAGCACCCCGTAAGTCTGGAAACGAATAACAAACTATTTGCCCCGCTGGACAGCCATACCCCTTGACAGGTGGGTGGAATTGCCGTAGTTTTACAGCCCTTGAGGGCAGTTAATGTCGTTCGAGATGGGGCGTCGTCAAGCGGTAAGACACTGGATTTTGATTCCAGCATTCGGAGGTTCGATCCCTCCCGCCCCAGCCACTTTCTCGCGTATACAAGCATGCCAAATTTTAAAAACAAAATATTCAATTCCAGACCATGTGAATAATTTCCACTGATACCCATAGGGAGCGGCTATGAAGGATAACGAGATGATTGTTTTTTCCGGCAATGCCAACCGTCCTCTGGCTCACAAAATCTGCGATTATCTTGATATCCCCCTGGGACGTGCCGTCGTGGATCGTTTCTCAGATGGTGAAACCCGTGTTGAAATACAGAGCAATGTGAGGGGGCGGGATGTTTTTATCGTTCAACCCACGTCAGCACCGGCTGATCATCATCTCATTGAAGCTCTAATCATGATCGACGCCTGCCGTCGCGCCTCAGCCAGTCGCATCACAATGGTGGTGCCCTATTTTGGCTATGCCCGGCAGGAAAGAAAGAGTGCGCCACGGACTCCCATTACGGCCAAATTGGTGGCAGACCTGTTTACGGCATCCGGTATTGACCGGATGCTGGCGGTGGAGCTGCACACATCGGCGATTCAGGGGTTTTTCAATATCCCGGTTGATCACCTTTTTGCCAAACCGATCTTTGGACCCTACTTTGCCGGCCGGGAGAATCTCCTGGTGGTATCTCCGGACGCAGGTGGTGTAGAACGGGCGCGAGCCATGGCTAAGTACTATGACTGTGGGCTTGCGATCGTGGATAAACGCCGCGACAGACCCAATGAAAGTGATGTCATGCACGTCATTGGGGACCCCACAGGTAAGGACTGTCTAATCGTGGATGACATTTGTGACACAGCTGGTTCATTGACAAAAGCAGCGGATGCCCTCATAGCCCAAGGGGCTAATTCGGTGAGTGCGGCTATCAGCCACGGGGTCCTTAGCGGTCCTGCGGTGGAGCGCATCAGTCATTCCAAATTAAAGGAATTGGTGATCACCGATTCGATCCCTCTTTCGAGTGACGCACAAAAATGTGAAAAAATTAAGGTCCTTAGCCTAGGTGAACTCCTCGGGAAAGCCATACGCCGCATCCATAACTCGGATTCGGTCAGCTCCCTATTTGTTTAAGCGAATCCGTACTTGATGCTTGCCTCTTGCAAGATCAGGCGCTATAAAGTCATACTTCGCATCCGACCCTGGACGTACATTGGCGGCTGCTCAACATAACTAATTGATTTGTTAAATGAAACTGGAGCGTATCATGGACGCACTCATCACGATCGAAGGTACCGTCCGTACCGGATCTGGCAAAAGCTATAACCGCAAATTGCGTAGAGCGGGCAAAATCCCCGCAAACCTCATGGTTAAAGGCCAGGCAACAGCTCTTGAGTTGGACCCGAAGTGGTTATCTCGTGCCTATAAAACCACCAAGAAGTTTAATCTGACTTTCAACGGCGCAACCAAGACCGTCGTCATCAAAGAACTGCAGGTTGATGCTGTTAAGCGTACCGCGGTTCACGTTGATTTGATGTACGAAGCATAAGGCGGTGCCGCTGTGCGACTGCTTGTAGGTCTTGGTAATCCAGGGCCGAGATATGAAGTAACGCGGCATAATGTTGGATTTCTGGTGTTGGACGAAATAGCCCAGCAGGCCAAAATCACCTGGAGCGGCGACAGGTTCCAGGCAATTTGCGGAAAAGGTCAGGTGTTAGGGGAAGAATGTCTCCTCATGAAGCCGCAAATCTTCATGAACCTGAGTGGCAAATCGGTGGTGCAAGCGGTTAGATTTTTTAAATTGTCGCCCGGTGATATCGTGGTGTTACATGATGATATTGATGTGCCGGCCGCCAAAGTGAAAGCCAAAATCGGCGGCGGCCATGGCGGGCACAATGGCATACGCAGCATCATGGAAGAACTTGGCTCCCCTGAGTTTCACCGGATCAAGCTGGGGGTCGGGCGCCCCTCCCCCGATTTTAGGGGTGACGTTGCGTCCTGGGTTCTTGGTCCGATGGAAGATGCGGAACTTGCAGCCATACCGCAGGTGATGCTGCAGGAAACGATGATTCGGCTTGGAAATATCTTCAAGCAGTAACTTTTTCTCTCTTGCTCGTCCTCTGTGACGAGCTGCTTAAACCAGAAGGGAGTGCTTAATGTTGAGAGAGTACGAATTTACATTAGTAGCAAAGGCGGACTTGCCAGACACCGAGCGGGCGAAAGTCATCGGTGGTTACGAAGAGATCCTTCTGCGTAGCGGCGGGGAAGTGATTAAGAAAGACGACTGGGGTATCAAACGTCTGGCTTATCCGATCAAGAAGAACTTCCGTGGCCACTATGTCATTTACGATGTTGCCAGCTTGCCGGAAAACATCGCTGAGTGCGAGCGTCTCCTCCGCATCGACGAGAACATGCTGCGTTACATGGTAGTCAAAGTCGATGATGAAGTTGATGTCGAAAAACGCCGGGCTGAATTAGCCAAGGCCGCAGCATCTGTTCAGCGTCAAATGGAAGAAAACTAAGAGATATTGACTAGGCTGGGAGAGTTTCCATGAAACTTATTTTAAGTCATAATGTTCCATCCCTTGGAATGATTGGCGATGTTGTCAAGGTTCGGGATGGTTATGCACGCAACTTTCTGATCCCCCGTGGATTGGGTGTTGTGGCAAACGAAAAAAACAAGTCTGCATTCGATCATCAACGCCGCATTCTTGAGAAAAAGAAAAAGGCGATTCTTGACGAAGCCAAGGCGTTGGCCGCCAACATCGAAAAGGTGTCCGTCACTGTCACCAAACAGGTTGGAGAGGGCGAAAAAATCTTTGGCTCTGTAACGACTGCTGAGCTTGAGACGTTGTTGTCCGCGGAAGGGCTCAAAATTGACCGTCGTGACATTAAGTTGTCCGAGGAAATCAAAAAGGTTGGCGTATACGCCGCCGAAGTCAAGTTGCATCCTGAAGTGACAGCCAAGTTTAAAGTCTGGGTTGTAGCACAGTAATTTCAGCGAGTTTCTGGGGCCTCTGGTTATTCCCGCCTTTAGTCGGGAGTAGCGGAGGCCCTGTTGCTGAATAAGGCGGTTTCCGATGGCAGCAAAGAAAGACGAGAAGAATTACGTTCCTCTCTATTCTGCGGAAGCTGAAAAAGCGGTCCTCGGTGCCGTCTTATTGAGTCCCGACAACCTCACCCTGGTTGAGGGCCTGCTCAATCCTGAGCAGTTTTTTCTCGACGCCCATCAAAAAATATTTACCGCTATAACATCTCTTTCAGCCGAGGGGTCGGTGGCTGACTTTCTGACCGTCGCAAATAAGCTACGGGAATATGGCGGCGAGGACCAATACCTAGACTATCCGTATCTCCTGGATTTGACGGAAAATTGCCCGCAGGCCCAGAACATCGAATATTATGCCAAGATCATTCGTGACTACTTCTATGCGCGAAACCTTGTCAAGACCTGTGAAGGGGTGATTGCCAGTACCCGGAGCTTTGAGGGGCAGGCATTGCCCGCTCTGATTGAAAATATTGAAAAAGAGCTGCTTTCCATCACCAAGGATTATGATCGTAAAGGGATCGTCCAAGCGGATAAGGTGCTGGAATCAACGATTGAAGACATTCAAAAAAAGCTTGAGTCGGATGGGACCATAACAGGGGTTCCGACCGGTTTTAACGAGCTGGATCAGTTGACGGGGGGAATGCAGCCCAGCGACCTGATCATTCTGGCAGCTCGTCCCGGTATGGGCAAAACAGCAATTGCCCTGAACATTGCCACCAATGCCGCCCTGGCCGGGAAATCGGTGGTTGTTTTCACCCTCGAGATGAGCAAAGAGCAGCTGATGTCGCGGGTGCTGTCATCCGTGGCGCGGGTGGACTCCAGTCGTTTGCGTAAGGGTGATCTATCCGAGGAAGAGCAGGATCGTTTGATGGAGGGGGCTCGTCGCATATTTGAGAGGAAGGAGTCTCTCGGTATCGATGAGACTCCGGGAATCACTCTGATGGAATTGCGCTCCCGCTGCCGGCGTTATCACAAGGAATTTGGTTTGGACATGGTGGTTATCGACTATTTGCAGCTTATGACCGGGTCTGCTCGGGGCAAGACAGAAAGCCGTGAACGGGAGCTGGCAGAAATTTCCATGGGCCTGAAAGGCCTAGCCAAAGAGCTGAGGATTCCCATCATTGCGCTTGCGCAGCTGAATCGACAGGCGGATACCCGCCCGGATAAAAGGCCAAAGATATCGGATTTGCGGGAATCGGGATCCATGGAACAGGATGCTGATATGATTCTTTTTGTCTATCGGGATGAATACTATAATCCTGGTTCAGAATTAACCGGCATCGCTGAAATTTTGGTGGCTAAAAACCGCCATGGTTCAACCACCACCGTTAAACTAGCCTATCAACCCAATTTTGTGACGTTTCAGAATTTATATCAAAGTCATCAACTGGAGAGTACCCGCTGACGGATTGCGGTTGTCGGAATAGGGGACATCGGGTTGGCACATGAGTGCCGTGCCTTTGGTGGGGGGAAAAAATAGAGGCCGCTGGTTACAGCAGCCTCTGCGTTTCTTCATATGAAGTGAAGATTAAATTCCGTAAATTTTGATCTTTTTCCGCAGGGTATTCCGGTTGATGCCGAGGATCTTGGAAGCTTGCACCTGGTTGCCACCTACCCGACGTAGGATTTGGATCAGCAGCGGCTTTTCAACCTTGGACATAATAAGATCGTGCATATTTTCGGGGTAAAATGCGCCGATTTGATCCAAGAATCGCGAAATCTTGAGCTCAACAATCGCCTCTATGGAATAGGCGTCAAGCTTTTCGATAAGGTCGAGATCATCGATAGCCAGAGCGCGGTTAGGCACCGTGCGCCCCTCGTGACCCTTATTCATGACCGGATTAGATTCTAGCGGCTTCACAGCAGGAATGTTGGAAATGTCGACACTCATTTGATCCACAGGTTTACCATCCGCAAGAAGGGGCTCGTTAAAAAAGTATCCCGTGCAGGAACATATATTTTTACCGAACGCGATAGTGTTAATCTCAAAAGTGGGAGCAGTTTTATCAGGCGATATTCACCCTGTCAACGATGCAGTTCTGAAAATTAGATTCCACTGAAATCATTGGGTAAAAAAACCGTTTTAAGCGATCCGTCGACGGGGGTTTTTTGACACTCTTTCCTTGACTGAATTCTTCGATTTAAGATGAAATTATAGATAAAAGACGGTTTTTGAATTCCCCCGATTTCAGCCGTGTATGCCCTTGCCTTCACCGATTCGGCACGGTATTTTACCTCGAATTTCAGGGTTTGGCAGCTTCCAAGGGGCAAATAGGCATAATGGAAAAAAGCACTCACAATACCGAGATGAACAAAAAATCAGGTCCATTGGAAGATTCGTCGAACCATGCGGATGAATCTTTAAACCGCGAAGATTTTGCATCAGGATCCACCTTGTCGCTTGAAGATAAAATCGAAGAACTCCAGACTGCCCTGGCAGAGCAGAAGGCTATGGTGGAAGAGCATAAGGATAAGCACATTCGTGCCATCGCCGAAATGGACAATATGCGTAAACGTATGGAGCGTGAGCGCGCCGAATTACTCAAGTTCGGACATGAAGGAGTGCTGAAGTCCCTATTACCAATCCTGGATGGATTCGACAGCGCTGTGAACATTCAGGTTAGCGAAAACGACTCCGAAGCGAAAAAGTTTCTGGAGGGCATGGTCATGGTCCACAAGCAGTTCGTGGATACCCTTGAAAAATTCGGACTGGTTAGCATTCCATCCCTGAATCAGCCATTCGACCCCAATCTCCACCAGGCGATCCGGCGCATTGAATCGGAAGACGTCAAGTTTGATACCATCGTCGAAGAATTTTCTAAAGGGTATACCCTGCACGACCGTTTACTGCGTCCAGCCATGGTTAGTGTTGCTGTACCCGTCAGCTCGGCCAAATGATTGAGCTGAATCGCTATCAGGTCTGTGATCTATTATTCTTGGTGGGATGCCCAATTTGACCACTCGGTCAATTCCCGGACCAAAATAGGCCACCAACTAATTGGCTCTATTTTTTAACATTCTTGAGCTTTTTTTGTCTTCACACTTTTTGCAAAAGATCTGAGCATTTAAGGTTTTTTTGAGCGTGCCGATGAAGGTGAGGTAGGGCCAGAAGTACTGACCTGTCAGGATCTCACGTTCTCTGAGGGAGAGGCGACGTATGACGAATGCTAATGACATCAAGAGCGACGAAACAACGAGCCGGGAGATCCCGCTGCTTCCATTGAAAGACATTGTGGTCTTTCCCAACATGATCGTGCCAGTGTTTATTAACGAAGATCTCTGCATCAACGCCGTCGAGGAAAGTCTGGCTTCCAATCGCAAGATATTTTTATCCGCATTTAAGGTTGCTGGGCATGAGGGACCAGGTCTTGAATGCAATCTGACGCCACCATTTGATGTATATACGACCGGCACTATCTGCTCCATCATGCGTACCCGCAAACTACCAGACGGACGCATGAAAGTTCTTGTCCAAGGCTTATCCAAAGCAAGTGTCATAGAACTGGGGCAAATGGATCCGTTCCCCACTGTGAAAGTCAAGGAATTCAAAGAGGCCACTGTCATGAATTCCAGCAGCGAACTGGAAGCATTGGTGCGAGTGGTACGGGAAAACCTGGAGAAAGTGGTCAGCCTCGGCAAAGTGTTGTCACCCGATATCCTCATGATTCTCGAAGATGTTTCAGAACCAGGACGATTGGCAGATTTGATCGCATCAAATCTCGGCCTAAAGGTTTATGAAGCGCAAAAAATCCTCGCTATTAATAATCCCGTCGAACGTCTGAAGAGCGTATACAACTGTCTATCCCGGGAAATCGAAGTATTTCAGATGCAGGTGCGCATCCAATCCAATGCAAAAGAGGAAATCGGCCGGATGCAGCGGGAGCATTACCTACGCGAACAGATGCGAGCCATTAAATCAGAATTGGGTGATAGTGATGGCAAGGAAGATATCGAGCAACTCTGGCAGAAACTTGAAGCCACACCCGTTAGCCCGGAAGCCCACGAAGAACTGACGCGACAAATAAAACGGCTGGAACGCATGCACCAGGACACCAGTGAAGCCACCCTGACCCGCACCCATATCGAAACCATGCTGTCTCTGCCATGGAACATCAAAACCGCCGACAACTTAGATCTCAAGCACGTAACCCAGGTTTTGGAAGAGGATCACTACGGTCTGGACCAGGTGAAAGACCGCATTCTCGAATACCTTGCGGTTAAAAAACTCAATCCAAACGCCAAAAGCCCTATCATCTGTTTTGCCGGCCCCCCCGGAGTTGGCAAAACCAGTTTGGGTAAATCCATCGCCAAATCGATGGGACGCAAATTCATGCGCATATCCCTGGGTGGCGTGCGGGATGAAGCTGATATCAGAGGTCACCGTCGCACATATGTGGGCGCCTTTCCGGGCCGCGTCATCACCAGCCTCAAACAAGCTGGTTCCTGCAATCCGGTGATCATGCTGGACGAAATCGACAAGCTGGGTTCTGATCACCGCGGCGATCCATCGGCAGCCCTCCTTGAGGTTTTGGATCCGGAGCAAAACAAAGGCTACGTGGATCACTATCTTGGCGTGCCATTTGACCTCTCGGAAATCATGTTTATCGCCAATGCCAATACCCTTGAAACCATACCAGCCCCGTTACGTGACCGCCTCGAAATTATTGAAGTGTCCGGATATTCGGAAGAGGAAAAACTGGCGATTGCCAACCAATATCTGATTCCGAAGCAGCTTAAGGAAGCAGGATTGAATGAAAAAGAGGTGGTATTTAGCAAAGGCTCCGTTTCCACCATTATCAACAACTATACCCGTGAAAGCGGCTTGCGCGGTCTTGAAAAGAAAATTGCTTCGGTTTGTCGCAAAATAGCCCGCCAAATTGCAGAAGATGACTCCACCCGCAAATCAAAGAGTGCGGCCATTCTTAAACTGACGCCGCAGCTGGTGCAAAAACATCTTGGGGCTGAACGTTTTGGTGATGGATTCTTCCATACTGAGCCCATGGCAGGTGTTTCCCTCGGCATGGCCTACACCCAATACGGTGGGGAAATAATGGCGATTGAGACCATTTTAATCCCATCGAACTCGGGCAAACTGGTGTTGACCGGAAAACTGGGCGACGTCATGAAAGAATCAGCGCAGGCTGCTTTGGGTTACATCAAGTCACGCGCCCATGAATTTGGTATAAGTCTGGCCATGATCGATTCGAATGAGCTGCATGTTCACGTCCCGGCGGGCGCGGTACCCAAGGATGGCCCCAGCGCCGGTACAGCCATTGCCACCAGCATTCTTTCCGCATTGCTCAAGATGGCCCCTCGCCCGGACACCTCGATGACCGGCGAAATAACCGTCCATGGCAAAGTTCTACCCATCGGTGGGCTTAAAGAAAAACTTCTGGCTGCCCAGCGGGAAGGTTTAAAAGCGGTGGTATTGCCGGAAAAGAATCGGGCCGTCTACGAGGAACTGTCGGTGAATCTGCGTAAGGCACTGGAAGTTCACTTTGTATCGGATTACATGGATGTATTTGAACTAATGTTTGCCAGTGTCAAACGGTCTGAACTACCGCTTCGTTCGATCGCCAAGTCCACACAGAATGGGGAATTAGCCAGCTAATTGTTGAAAGTGTCAAAACGCAAATACCCTCCATCCTCCGGGACGGGGGGTTTTTTGTTGGGGGAGGATCGAAGATAATGAAAGCAGGTCTTTGAATCTGCAATGGAGGTATTTATGGTGGACGCCCTGAAGTTTTTTGGTCGTGCCCTGGTGTGGGGTTTGGTTTGGGTTTTCATTCTTTCGATCAGAATTGAAAACCGCAATCTCTTTGCCTATGCCAACGAATACCTGGTACAAAACGCTCTCGTGCGTACGGTTGACGAGCACGCCACACGTCTATGGCACAAGACATTCTCCCGCGTGCGTGTATCCCTGAATGAACTATCGCAGGGTGGTCGCACTGCTGGGTGATTGTAACATCTTGAAATTAATGAATATAAAGACAGATTGAAGCACTCGCTTTGCCGCGGGGGGCTGTGGTATAGTCCCAGCCGTTCCCTGGGCTTAAAAAGCGAGGATTTTCAAATGGCTGTGTTACCTATCGTCGAATGGCCTGCCAAGGTTCTTGAGACAAAATCTGAAGAGGTTAAAGTATTTGACAACGACCTGCGGCAGTTTGTGGCCAATATGCATGAAACCATGGATGCCGCCAAAGGAATCGGTTTAGCCTCCAATCAAGTCGGTGTCGCCAAACGGGTGATCACCATCTACATTCCCCATACCGACAATAAATACGCCGATCAGGAGCCAGAGGAAAAACGACCTTGGCATGATGTGCGTTACACCTTTGTCAATCCGGTCATAGTCAAGAAGGTTGGCAAAATCAGTTGGCAGGAAGGTTGCCTCAGTTTTCCTGAAATCTTTGAATTTGTGGATCGGGCAGCAGAGGTCTGGGTGGAGGCGTTTGACGAGCACGGCAACAAATTCAGCGTGCACGCTGACGGGCTCTTTGCGGTTTGCCTGCAACATGAAATCGATCATATCGATGGCATCGTCTTTATCAATCGCATGAGCCGGCTCAAATCCGGTATTGTGCGCAAAAAACTTCAGAAAAAAGGTAAATTGGTTTTGGAAGAGGTGGAGCAAAAATGAAGGTTGAGCGAAACGGAACGCCCCTCATTCAGATCGCCCCGTCACTGCTTGCCGCGGACGCTCTTGAATTTCGCAAAGAAATTGAAAGTGTGGAAGCAGCGGGTATCGATTTGCACCACGTTGATGTCATGGATGGCCACTTTGTACCCAATCTGAGTTATGGACTCCCTCTGGTAAAAGCCTTTAAGTCGATCGCCAAAGTGCCATTGGATGTGCATATCATGATCAGTAATCCGGACGATATGGCGTTGGAGTATGTCAAAGCTGGAGCTGATATCCTGGTTTTCCATATTGAAGCAGCTAAGCATCCCCACCGGATCGTCCAAGCCATTCATGCGGCAGGCGCCCGTGCTGGACTGGCCATCAATCCCGGGACCAGCCTGACTTGTCTGGATGCCTTGCTGGATGACGTTGATGTGATCAACGTCATGGCGGTAAATCCAGGTTTTGGTGGACAATCATTTATCCCACAAACCGTCATCCGGGTGGCAACGCTTCATGATATGTTGCGTCGCCGGGGGCGCGTCGGGGACGTAGCTATCGAAGTTGATGGCGGTATCAATGACAAAACCGGCGCGGATGTGACCGCTGCCGGTGCATCCTGGCTCGTGGCGGGAACTTATATTTACGGTAAATCCGATCGAACCGCGATCGTATCCCAATTGCGCCAGGCTGCACAGCGGGCGCGTATGCAGCAATAAGGACCAGGCATGGAGACGTTTTCATTAGGTCAACAGCAACTTACTTCTGCCAGCCTGCATGCTCTGGCACGTAGACCCTCACCTCCTGTGGAGGTGACGCAGCAGTCCCGGCAACGATTGGAAAGGTTTCGGGCTCTGGTGGACAAGGCTTTGACCTCCGGCAACACGGTGTATGGTATCAATACCGGATTTGGTTTTTTATCCGATGTGAAAATCGAACCCTCCAAGCTGCGTGAGCTCCAGGAAAACCTGATCCGGTCCCATGCCTGCGGTGTTGGACCGCGGGTTGAGGACGAAGTTGTCCGGGCGCTTTTGATTCTGCGTGCGCACACCTTCTGTCTGGGGCACAGTGCCGTAACGACGGACTGCGTTGATGTGGTCCTGAAATTCCTCAAGCATGACATCATGCCGGTTATTCCAAGCCAGGGTAGCGTCGGAGCTTCCGGTGATCTGGCACCGCTCGCCCATCTGGCCATGGGTCTTATGGGGGAGGGGGATGTGACGGTGGAGGGGTGTATCCTGCCCGCATCCGAAGCGTGTGAGAATCGTGGGATTACCCCATTGAAGCCTCAGGCAAAAGAGGGACTGGCCCTCATCAATGGTACCCACTTTATGACCACTCTGGCTGCATTCGCGGTGGAGGAAGCACAGCTGGTAGCCCGCTCGGCGGATGTCATTGCCGCCTTGAGTCTTGACGCTATTAAAGGAACGTTGCGCGCCTTTGATCCCCGGATTCATCAGGTGCGGCCGCATCATGGTCAGGGATTGGTGGCAGAAAACTTCCGTAATTTGTTTGCCAACGATGATCCGATCATGGAAAGTCATCGGGATTGCGGGAAAGTGCAGGATCCGTATAGCTTCCGTTGTATTCCACAGGTTCATGGTGCCGTACGGGACACCATCGAATTTGTCAGCGGAAAAATTAATATTGAACTCAACAGCGTCACTGACAATCCCTTGTGTTTTGAGGATGGCGCCCTTTTAAGTGGCGGAAATTTCCATGGTGAACCCATGGCATTTGCTATGGATTACTTGTGTATAGCTTCGGCGGAAATCGGCAGTATTTCCGAGCGTCGCATTGAAAAGCTAACGAATCCTGCCATGAGTGGGCTACCGGCATTTATTACCGCCGACAGTGGATTAAATTCCGGCTATATGATTCCACATGTCGTGGCAGCAGCCCTGGTATCTGAAAATAAGATTTTATCTCATCCTGCTTCGGTCGACAGCATCCCCACATCGGCTGACAAGGAAGACCATGTCAGCATGGGCCCGATTGCAGCCCGTAAGTGTCGGAATATCATAAAAAATGTAGCCAATATCTTAGCCATTGAGCTCCTGGCAGCCTGCCAGGGGATCGATTTGTTAAAGCCGCTGAAGCCCAATAATCTGTTAGAATCACTCTATAACGAAGTCCGTAAGCAGGCGCCGTTTATGGGGCGGGATCGTTCCCTGCATAAGGAAATTGAGCACCTGGGGGCTTGGATATTGAGCGGAGGGCTGGTGGCGCTCATGGAAAAAAATGGTCTGACAATTAAATAATAACCGGGGGTTTTATGTCTCGACTACGACTACGTTCATTCATTCTCGTTTGGCTGGTGTTTGGAATGGGACCTATAGTAAAGGCGGCGGATAACGAAGCTCATGAGGGTAGCAGAAAAGCTCCGGAGCGGGTTGGCGGAAACTATATCGTGTCTGCGATCGAAAGAAAAAGCGACAATATCTTTACCATCGTTTTTGAAAGCGAGGTGAAAACGGGTCGATTTGACACGCTGGTGCTTGAGAGTGACCATGTGCATGTGGGAGTGGAACTGGGCGCTAAATTGCGGATTTCCGCAGAAATACTACATGACCAGGGGATCAGAGCCGAAGTATCCCAGATCCTGTTGTTTTTGCCCGCCGGTGCCAGCCATGTACCTGTGTGGATGATTTCCCGCAAGGCCCATCAAGGTCCTCTTAAAGGAGCAAAATATCTGGAAATGCATGCCCCCACCAGCGACTATACCGTCTTTTGAACTGCGGACCTGATCAGTGATGGCCTCTTCAGAACAGCCGGAACCGATCGTTCCGGTTTATGCGCAACCAACCGGTTTCAAGTTCTTCTTGAGCACCTGGTCAGGTCGAATTATTTTGGTCAATACCGTCGTTTTCATTCTGATGTCTGTGCAGAGCCGCAGTCTTTTTCTGCCAGGGGAATCCATTCTTCTGGCTTGGGGTGCCAAGGATCCTGTGTTGCTGGCGCAGGGGGAAATATGGCGTTTGCTGACACCAATCTTCGTGCACATTGGAATCATTCACTTTGCCTTTAATACCTGGGCCCTCTACGTCATCGCCTACCAGATTGAAAAACTCATGTCTGGTAAGTGGTTTTTGATGCTCTATCTGGCCTCGGGTTTAATGGGTAACATCGCCAGTGCGGTAACCACGATTTCAGTCAGTGCGGGGGCATCAAGTTCCCTGTTCGGCCTTCTGGGGTGCGGCTTTTATCTGGAGCGTCGGATCCGCCGGATCGTGCTGCAACAGACCGGTACCCGGCCCCGCACCGGGTCCTATACCGTGATGGTGGTGGCCAATGTCGGGCTTGGTTTAATGATCCCCCAGATCGATAACGCCGCGCATATTGGCGGACTGGTGGCCGGGATCGTATTGACGGCTTTGATTCTGCGCCGAGTGCCCAACCGATTGGTGGCACCCAACCGTAGGGCCACTCTCATAGGCGTTGGAGTGGTTGCAGTCCTCTGCACCATAGGTGTGTCTTTTGCGCGATCCGAAAAGGTGACGGAATGGCGTTTGGTGCAGATTCTCTCCCTGAGTGCCAACACAGTGGAAAAATACCATCTGCTCTCGGATCTTGTTCGGCTCAGGCCAGAACACAGGGACTACCGCATGAATCGGGGACTTTTACTCTTAGGAGCTGGCGAAAGCCAGGAGGCGGTCAAAGACCTGTCCATTGCGGCTCAAGACGAAGCCCATCGAAAAAAACTAATAGAAATGGAGAGTTACTATCGAAACCTCGCGGACATGGACCGTGCGGATGCGCTGAATAGATCCCTTAATACGCCGAATTCTTTGAAAAAATAACTTTATAAATTGAGGCAGTTATGTAAAATCTTTCGGGTTTTCCTAAGGTTTTCGTTTGTTTTGCCGATATCCCCAAAGCTGACTCGCTCGGTAGCTTTCAACAATCCAATGTGTCCCGTCAGGGAGGCAAAAGCCTGCAGGAGAAAAAATTAATGTCAATTGCGCGAAAGATGGAGATCGGAGAACAGATGGTAAGCGTTGAAATTGAGGGTAAGACAATCCAGCTTCCCGTGATTACCGGCACCGAGAGCGAACGGGCGTTGGACATTTCCAAACTGCGTGCCGAAACCGGATTTGTCACCTACGACAACGGATACATGAACACCGCTCCCTGTACCTCCGCAATCACCTTTCTTGACGGCGAACACGGTATTTTGAAATACCGCGGATATCCGATCGAAGACTTGGCGGCAGAAGCCGGATTTCTTGAAGTGGCCTATCTGCTTATCTATGGCCAGGCTCCGAAGAAAAGTGAACTCAACCGGTTTGAGGAGCTGATTAACAGCCACGCTGTAACGCGGCCGGAAATCAAAGATCTTATAAAGACCTTTCCGCGCCATGCGCATCCTATGGGAGTGCTATCCTCTGCGGTAGTGGCGATGTCTGGAATTTTTCCGGAGTTCATCAATCCCGATATGGATTCAAAGAACAAAGATCAGGTGATGGCGCAATTGATCGCACAGGTTAAAAATATCGCGGCATATTTTTATCGTTGGTCCCGTCAAAAGGAGTTTGTGGATAGCGCACCACAATCCCACGATTACTGCAGTGATTTTCTCAACATGATGTACGGTGGCAGTGGTACGGAAAAGCCGGATCGGACCGTTGTGGACGCTATCAATGTACTACTGATCCTGCACGCCGATCATGAGCAGAATTGTTCAACATCTTCTGTGCGTTTGGTAGGGTCATCAAAGGCCAATCTTTACGCCAGTATTGCGTCGGGCGTGAATGCTCTCTGGGGCCCCCTGCACGGTGGGGCCAATCAAGCGGTGATTGAGATGCTTGAAGCCATCCACAAGGACGGCGGTGATTATAAGAGGTTCCTCGCTCGTGCGAAGGATAAAAACGACACGTTCCGCCTGATGGGCTTCGGACATCGAGTTTACAAGAACTTTGATCCCAGAGCCAAAATTATTAAAAAAGCCTGCGACAATGTGCTGGCGAAACTGGGCCGGAAAGACCCACTTTTGGATATCGCCAAAGGTTTGGAAGAAGAAGCCTTGAGGGATGCCTATTTTGTCGAGCGTAAGCTCTACCCGAACGTGGATTTCTATTCCGGCATCATATACAAAGCCTTGGATATTCCCAACGACATGTTCACAGTCATGTTTGCACTGGGCCGGTTGCCCGGTTGGCTGGCGCAGTGGAAAGAGATGACCGAGACTTCTGATATGAAGATTGGCCGCCCGCGCCAGGTCTACGTTGGTAATACCAATTTGAAATGGCAGCCTCTATCTAAGCGGGGTTGAGATAGGTGGAAGTACGAGATTTGCGCCAACCGCTTGATCCAACAGATCAGGCGGTTTTTTTGAGCTCAAGATGGCTCTGCATTCCCTCGATTTTTTCGCCCCATGTTTGATCATAGGCTGTCTGTAAAATTCCTTTGAGATGACGCGAGTTGGCCGGGTCATGGAGGCCATCTCCATATGTGAGCAGATCATCCCAAAAGCGGGCCGCCAGGCGGTTGGCCATATGATAGATCGAGGCATCCGGTCCAGGTAATACCACACTGTTTTCAAAATTCATCTGAATTAAATGCCGCCAATGAGGGTCTCCATAGAGGCGTTTTAGTAGTATGGCGCTCGTTAAAACCTTGTCGATTTCTCCCTGCCACTCCAATTCAACCTGGTAGACGCTGCGGCCGCAAGAGGCGCGATTGAGAATCAAATGAAGGTGGCTGATTTCTTCGGTTAGAACACAAAAGGCATCCAGGTTTTCGTGTGTCAGCTCTTTTTGTGGGTTTTGTTTTTCCAGAGTTTGCAGGATGTCCTCGCGGATCTGGATGCCAATAAATATCTCGTCCTGATGGGGCTCATGCTGGAAAAGGACCTGGGCGCGCCGATCATTTTTACTATCTGTATTTGGCAGCAGATGATCAGCAGCGCGGGTATGCGGCTTAAAACCATAAAAGCGAACCAGCTCATTTTCGATTGTCTGGCATATGTCAGGGATAATACTTTGACGCATTGTTCGATTCACTGTGCGATCTTCAAATTGATTGGCATGGGAATGATGCCGTGATCTTCGAGAATTTGGCGGAGAAAATCGGAATTAGTCTTGGTCCAGCGGATGTATGTGTGTAAAAGGTGTTCTTCATTATTGGTACGCAGATTGTGGTCGTGGGAAATTTTGGCGATGATATCGACGAACTTTTTGAAATCGCTAGCTAGGTCACTATAGATCTCTGTATATGTTTCGTCACCATATCGATCCCGTAAAAGGCGTGACACCAGGTCATAGGCGGAGGAGCCCATTGAGATGTAATAGTCCACATCAAAGGTCTTGCGATTGAAATAGTCTTGAAAATAGCCGGCAAAATATAGGCTCGAATCCCCCAACCGTTTAAATATTTTGAGTTGGTTCTCAGGTGAGGATTCCAATCCCTTTTTGACGAAAAAGGCCAGAGGGGTATTAAAAATATCCATGCCGTCAGGAAGCTCGTGGGTCTTGTCCGGCGTGATGAACTCCACCAGGAGATTCACAAGGTAAAACTCTAGCTCGTTTTTGAGTGAGATTTTCAGATGCTGCGCAGCATCGGAGATCTGCGACTGGAAGTAGTCGTTGGGCTTTATGATGTCCACCACGCGTGCGACCATGACAAAAATGACTCCTTTGACATGGATGGGATCGCTATGTCCTCTTCCTTCATTCTCTCAATAACTGGCTAGCCAGTCAATTGATGAGCTCTAATTAATCACCACCATCCTATCGGCGCTTTTTAGGGTGAGCTTTAGATTTGGGAGAAATAAAAATATAATTTAATAATTACGATAAGATAGAGTTGATTGACCTGCCAACTATGCACCGGTATGATGATACGAAATGAGGATCCCGCAAGACACTATGACAGTACGACCACCTAAAAGCTCCAGCCCGTCGCCCGATATGCCAGGCTCTGCCGATAAATTGGGTCTGGAAGAGATCGTGCACATCTCCAACAAGGTAGGTCTGGACTACGTCGAGGCGAAAAAGCAGGCAGAATACTTTGAACTCATGAAACCCTCCATCAAAGCCAGGATCATGCTACGCATCGACGATGGAGAAATGACGGAAGCCAAATTGAAGCGTCTGACGGAAACAGATCCCGAATACATTGAGTTCCTGGAAAAGTTATTGGATGCAAGGCGGGACTGTGAGCGTCTTAAAGTTCGATATGAATCCTATAAAAACCTCTTTGACGCCAAACGAAGCCTTCTGAGCTATCAGAAGGCGGAAATGAAACTCTTATAAATTTGATTCCAGACGATCCACGGCGGGAGCTGGTTTTTTGCCTTTGTCCAGTCGACTAATGGCTGCTTTGACCTCTGGAAGCATATTCAGCATTTCGGGATCGCTGCCGGCCTTTTTGCGAAACCTTTTATAATACCTCAGGGCTTTGCTCTTATCGGAAGATTCGTACCCTTTACCAAGATGGTATAACGCTTCGGTCAGTTGAGGTTTGATGCGTAGGGCCCGTTCCATATAGGACAGAGCCAGATCCGGACGCGATCCTGCCGTCATCAGGCAACGACCAAGACCCAATAGCGCTCCGGCCAGCAAAGGCTGTTCCTTAAGGGCGTTACGGTAAGCCTCTTCCGCCTTTTTGCAGTGATTCTGGGCCAGAAAAACGTCTCCCTCCACGCTTAGCAGGTAGGGGATATCATCCTTTTTGGCGAGGGCGATGCTCCGCTGAATCGATGCAAGGGCTCGATCATGCATACCCACTTTGATGAGGGTTCGTGTGTAAATGATCGCCACTTGCGTATCGTTGGGGGCAAGTTTTTTTAGACTCTTGAGGGCGCGTAGGGTTTCGGTGTACTGACGTGTCTTGTAGTAGGACCATGCCAGAGCTTTAAGTGCCCGCACGTCCGATCGGTTCAATTCGAGGGCTTTTTTATAACGAAATATGGCATCGCCATAGATCTCAAGGGCACGACATGACTCGGCCAGATAGAAGTTTGCTTCGAAGTTGTCGGAATACCGGCTGATGACTTTTTCAAGATGCTCACGGGCTTTGGCATACTCACCCATTTTAAGCAAAACAATTCCCAGGGTGCGATGAGCAGTAAAATTGTTGGGGTCCTTGACCAGGACCTTGCGATAGGCCTGAGCTGCCTCCCTTAACAAACCATCCTTGGCGTATTGATTGGCAACAGTCAGGTAGTCGGGAGATTTAGTTTGTTGGCTCTGTGAGGTCTGACAGCCAGCTAGTCCGATAGCGGAGATGAATATGAGGCTTTTGATCCAATGGTTCTTCATGTCTGCATCCTATGGCAGCGAACGCTGATTGAAGTTGTCGTAACAAGTTATATTTTACACAAAAATTTCGACCTTGGGGTAAGGTGGGCGAACTTGCGGCAAATTAGATGTGGATTTGGTGAAAAAGAGAATTATCTCAGTTGACGTAGTATTCCTCAAATAGTGACCAGCATTTTTCGTCCTGAGAATAAAATGACAGCACGACATGACGACTTTCCCAATCTTTGTAATCGGCGGCTTTGTATGTATAGTACCGTAGGTTGAGCGGCCCCGACATGCCAGCGACCATATTGTCAGGAGTCGGCATAAATTCATCTAAATAATAGCACTCATTGGCTGAGTTCTTGATAAATGGCAATTGCACCACATCGACGGTTTTCATGCGTGCGGACAATCCGATAGTGCTGCAAGCAGATTGTGTTGTCGACCATAGTGCGACGACGAGGGCAAAAATGGGTTTCATGCGATTTATTGGCATCATATGGGCCTCTCTCAGAGACAACTTTTATACTTGAGGGTAAAATCGACATAATAAAAGAAAACTTTAATGCAAACCGTGATGGTGAAAGTACAATGAAGTCGATAAAGATTTGTTTGCTCGCATTGTTATGTGGCTGCCAGACCTCGCCCGCAAAAAAAACATCGTCCAATTGGACTCAGCTGAAGATCGCTCAAGAGGTGGATTGTCACCCCTGGCCCAAAAAAAATGAGGATCTTGATGTCAGGAGTCTGGACCGTATCAACTGGGCCAGGGATCGGGGGATACTTGCGCAGGGGCGTTCCCGCAATACCCGGAAAATTCGCTATTTTGCGCCGTTTTCCGGTGACCATAGGATCGGAGTTGACGATCTGCGGAAACTTGATTGGCCACACGATGCGGTGTTTTTGGGCCAAGGGTCCGATGAAAAGGATGGGGGTCACACTTTTGTCCTGTTGGGAACCTCAGATGCCGGACACCGCCTTGAACTGCGGGACGGTCAAAAAAACACCGTATTGGCGCAGTCCAGTCTGAAATCATCCCGAACCATCGGCGGCGGGCGTACCTACGCATGGCGAGGTGGGTTTTGGCTTGGATATTACGAAACCGGAGAAGATGAAGCTCAGGATGATCAACCCCTGAAAGTCAGTTCGGTGACAGTGCAAGGAAGAGAGTTGGTAGTCCAGGAGGTGGCAGGCTTATCGGTTATCGGACGGTCCATGATTTTTCCCCGCACGGACAAGGCGGCCAGCATTTTTTGGCTGAATCAAGGCACATCTTTTCGAGCGCAAAAGTCCATATTCATGTTTTCGGAAATCAACCAGACCAGCAAAACGCAAAGGGTCACCGCTCTTAAATTGCCTGTCAACTACGAGGTCGAAAGTTGGGATCTGATAACGGAAAACGGCAAGAAATTCCATCTGGCTTTTATCGATGGTGATTCCCTACTTGGCAGGGCCACACTTAAGGTGGCTGAACTGACAGTCTCGGGCTCGGAAGTCGAAGTGAATTGGGTCAAGTCGAAGCCTCTGACGGAA
>JAKQGS010000111.1 GCA_029556045.1 Pseudomonadota bacterium
AAAGGACCTGATACCATGGCCATCGATCTTAAAATTCAAAAACTGATCAAAGAGCATCCCTTTTTTCTGGGGTTGGATCCCCATTCCCTCCCAATCCTAGCGGACGTGGTTGAGCAAAAGTCGGTGGACGCCCAGACCCGCATGGCCAAAGAGGGGGAACCCGCCTGGGGATTTTTTTTAATTGAAAAGGGCCATGTGGCCATTGAGATGTATGTCCCTAAAAAGGGAGAATTGATCCTGGAAACCGTGGGCCCTGGGGACGTCTTTGGCTGGTCATGGATCTTCCCCCCCTATCGCTGGACCTTTGATGCCCGGGCCATCGAACCGACTCAGGTGCTGGCTTTCAACGGCGAAGAATTGCGGCAAAAATGTGATGAGAATCCCAAATTCGGCTACGACCTGATGAAGCGTTTTGCCCGCATCATGTCCCACCGCATACATGCCAGCCGCTTGCAGCTGTTGGATCTTTATGGACACCCGGGTCATCACAACGAGGGCTCTCATGGTCGTTAATTCCCCCATGACCAGCACCATGGTTCCCGATGTCTATCGGATCGCGGAACGACGACAAGAAAGCCCCGATTCTTTTACCTGGGTCCTCAAGCCGCTGTACGGAGCCGTGGTGCCCCCCTTTCGCCATGGTCAGTTCAATATGCTGTACCAATTTGGCCAAGGGGAAATTCCCATTTCCATCAGTGGCGACTGCGCCGACCGCACGGGGTTTGTGCACACCATCCGCGCCGTGGGACAAGTGACCCGAGCCATGGCGGAACTGCCGGTGGGAGCCACCGTCGGTCTGCGGGGGCCCTTTGGAGAGCCCTGGCCGGTCCCGGTCGCACACGGGCAGGACGTCGTGTTGATGGCGGGCGGCATCGGCCTGGCTCCCTTACGGCCGGTGGTTTACGAACTCATAAAAAATCGCTCCCGCTATGGTCAAATCAACATCCTCTACGGCGCTCGTTCGCCCAATGATCAAATTTTTCAGGATGAATGGACCAGATGGAAGCAGTCCATGCCCGACATTCGGTTTTTGGCCATTGTGGATCATGCTCCCCCGAGCTGGACAGGACATGTGGGGGTGGTGACCAAACTTTTATCCCATGCATCATTCACCCCGTCCCGCACCATTGCCATGGCCTGTGGACCAGAGGTCATGATGCGTTTTGGCAAGGACGCCCTCATGAATGAAGGCGTGCCCCCCGAACGCATCTACCTCTCGATGGAGCGCAATATGGTGTGTGGGGTCGGTCATTGCGGTCATTGCCAGTGTGGCCCGTTCTTTATTTGCAAGGATGGCCCCGTCATGCCGTGGCCGCGAATTGCCCCCTATTTTAACGTGCGGGAGATCTGACCATGGCCAAACCCAAGCTGGCGGTTTATAAATTTTCATCCTGCGACGGCTGTCAGTTGAGCCTGCTGGATTGTGAGGACGAACTTCTGGCCATCGCCGAGGTGATCGATATCGCTAATTTTCCGGAGGCCAGCCGCGCCGTTTCCCCCGGTCCCTATGATTTAACACTGGTGGAGGGATCGGTGTCCACACCCCACGATGCACAAAGGATCCTGGAAGTACGCAAGGAGTCCCGCGTGCTGGTGACGATTGGAGCCTGCGCCACGGCCGGTGGTATCCAGGCGCTTAAAAATTTTGCAGACAAGGACGAATACATCCGGACCGTGTACGCGCACCCACATTATATTAAGACCCTCGACCATAGCCATCCCATCGCCCAGTATGTGCCGGTGGACTTTGAACTGCGGGGTTGCCCCATTTCCAAAACCCAACTTCTGGAGGTGGTGAATGCTTTTTTGAATCACCGCAAACCCCAAATTTCGAACCACAGCGTTTGCACGGAATGCAAGGCCCGCAATAACGCATGCGTGATGGTGGCTGATGCCCAACCCTGCCTGGGTCCGGTCACCCATTCGGGATGCCAGGCCCTTTGCCCATCTTATGGTCGTGCCTGCTTTGGGTGTTATGGTCCCAAGGAAGCCATCAACACCTCCAGCCTGGCGTCCCAGTGGCTGAAGATGGGAGCAAGTTCCGCGGATATCCGCGACGCCTTCCGCCACATCAATGCCTGGAGCGCGCCATTTAAAAAAGAAGGGGATGCCCATGAATGACGCCAAAACCAAAACAAACGGGGGCAATACAGGAACCAAAACCATCAAAGTGGACTATCTGGCCCGGGTTGAGGGAGAAGGAGCCATGTCCCTGAAGATCCATAATGACCAGGTGCAGGAGGTCAAACTTAAAATATTTGAACCGCCTCGATTCTTTGAAGCCTTTCTGCGTGGCCGCAAATTAACCGATGCCCCGGATATCACTGCCCGCATCTGCGGCATTTGCCCGGTGGCCTATCAAATGAGCTCCGTGCACGCCCTGGAACGGGCTCTGGGCATGACCATGCCGCCGGAAATCCGGACTTTGCGCCGGTTGCTCTATTGTGGCGAGTGGATCGAGAGCCACG
>JAKQGS010000126.1 GCA_029556045.1 Pseudomonadota bacterium
CCTGGCTTCCGGATCACAAGGGCAGGGCATTTCCATGACACCAGCCCTTAATATCGAATTGGCCCTCTGGAAGAGGGCCATCGATCAACTTGCCGGTGTTCTTAACGCCCTTCACTCAAACGAGTGAATCCACGTTGGCCTTGAGGGACGCCAGCTGCGTTGCCAAATTAGTCTGCTGGGCCCGGGTGGTTTCTAAAATATCTTCCGGTGCCCGTGCCACAAAATCCTGGTTACTCAGCTTGGCATGAATGCCGGCCAACAGTTTTTCGATGCGCACCATCTCCTGCTGCAGGCGTGCTTTTTCTTTATCGATATCCATCAGGCCCTCAGCGGGCAGATAGATCTGAAAGTCCCGTCCCACAAACGTCAGCGAACGTCCTGGCTTCTGCAGACTGGTGCCAGCCTGCAGGGTGTCAATACCGGCCAACCGTTTGATCCAGGGCTCAGACTTTTGCACAAGACTTACGGTTGCGGCGGCGCTGGTCATGACAAAGGCGCTCATGCCGACCTTGGGGGATATGCCCGCTTGCTGGCGGGTTGAGCGAATGCCGGTGATCAGATCCTGGATTTTTTCCCAGTCGGATGCCGCTTGCTCATAGGCGGGCATGTTGGCGGCTGACGGATAGGCGGAAACAGCCAGCGCGCTGGCGCGGACCCAATCGGGGTGGTGTGGGAGTTTTTGCCAAATTTCTTCCGTGATAAATGGAATCACGGGATGGGCCAGGCGCAAAGCCCCTTCCAGGGCATAGATCAGGACCGAAAGTGCAGCGTCTTTTTCCGGACCGGCGGGACCGTTCAGCGTATCTTTGGAGCACTCCAGACCCCAGTCACAAAAACTACCCCAGATATAATGATAAACCGATTCCACCGCTTCGTTGATGCGGTAGGACTCAAACAGGCTCTGTGCTTTGACGGCGGTCTGTCGGAGATTCTCCACCAGCCACTGTTCTGGCAATGTCAGCGTACACTGATTGAGGGGTTTGGGTTTAAACCCAGGCTCCACGTACCGCATGAGAAAGCGGGACGCGTTCCAAATTTTATTGATAAACCGGGCACCGGCATCAAAATCGCTTTCATCCATGCGCACCCGCCCCCCCAATGGAGCCAGGCTTACCGCGGTATAGCGCACCGCATCCGCGCCATGTTTGTCGATCACATCGAGGGGGTCGATGCCATTCCCGAGTGTTTTGGAAAACTTGCGTCCCTTTTTGTCGCACACCGTTGCGTTGAAATAGACATCCCGGAACGGTACTTTTCCCTTGAATTTCAGGCCAACCA
Organism: Pseudomonadota bacterium; assembly: GCA_029556045.1. The sequence continues at coordinate 1,279 of JAKQGS010000126.1, forward strand.
TCACCATGCGGGCCACCCACAGGAAGATGATTTCCGGTGCGGTCACCAGCACGTCAGAGGGGTAAAAATAATCGAGATCCCGGGTTTGTCCCTTGCTTTCCTCGGGCCAGCCAAATGGACTTAGGGGCCAGAGCCAGCTGCTAAACCACGTATCCAGAACATCGGGATCTTGCTGGATGCGGGAAGATTGACAGTGGGTGCAGTGGGTGGGATCGTCCATGCCGGTGGAGACACCCTCGCAATCCTGACAATACCAAATGGGAATCCGGTGGCCCCACCAGAGTTGCCGAGAGATACACCAGTCCTGGATATTGTCGAGCCAGTAAAGATAGGTTTTGCGCCAGGTCTCCGGGTAAAACTGTAGATCACCATTGCGGGCGGCATCCGCAGCCGGTTTGGCGAGGTCCGCCATTCGCACATACCACTGCATGGAAAGTTTAGGTTCAATGATGGTCTTACTGCGCTCAGAGTGGGGCACCGCATGGCGATAGGACTTTTCTTCGTCGAATAACCCGAGTTCCTTAAGGCCTTTGATAACTTCCTTGCGTGCCACAAATCGATCCATCCCCTGAAAACGCTCCGGCACCTTGTCATTCAGGGTGCCATCGTCATTGAGAATGGTGATGAAGGGCAGGCTGTGGCGTTTGCCGATTTCAAAATCGTTGGGATCATGGGCCGGTGTGATTTTGACCGCCCCGGTACCAAATTCGCTTTTAACGTAGGGATCGGCAACGATCGGAATCAGGCGCCCTGAAAAAGGCAGGCGCACCATTTTTCCAATCCACGCCTGATAACGCTCGTCATCGGGATGCACCGCCACCGCGGTATCCCCCAGCATGGTTTCGGGCCGGGTGGTGGCAATTGGGATAAACGCGTCGGTTCCATCAATGGGATAACGGAATTGCCACAGATGGCCGTTGATCTCAACGCTTTCCACCTCGTCATCCGAAATCGCTGTTTTGAGCTGCGTATCCCAGTTTACCAGCCGTTCACCGCGGTAGATCAGCCCCTCCTGGAACAGTTGCACGAATACATGGCGCACAGCCTCCGACAGTTTGGGATCCATGGTGTAGGCCACACGATCCCAGTCGCAGGAAAATCCCAGGTTGGCAAACTGGTCGAGGATGATGCCTCCGTATTTTTCTTTCCACTGGTGCAGGCGCTCCACAAATTTTTCCCGCCCCAGTTGGTCCTTGGTCTTCCCTTCCGATTCCAAAAGCTCCTTTTCCACCATCATCTGGGTGGCGATTCCGGCATGATCCGTTCCGGGTAGCCAGCAGGCGTTATAACCGCACATCCTCTTCCAGCGGATCAGCAGATCCTGGATGGTATAGCCAGTGCCATGGCCCATATGCAGTTTGGAAGTGACATTGGGGGGTGGCATGAGGATCGTGTAAGGTTTGCGATCCGGATCCACTTTGGCATTAAAGATTTTTTGAGCCATCCACATATCCCAGATTTTTTTCTCATAGGATTTGGGGGAATAAACAGCATCCATTTCACTCATGGAATATGTCCTTTGCAGGGTTGGCCGACCTTGAAACAAGACGGATTACGATATGAATTTATTATAGAATGTCTTGGTTTTTAGGTCGATATAAATCAAAAACCTGCCGATTGGGCGGGTTTTGGTGCGGTTCGATGGAATTTCAATCTCAGTGGGCCGTGGTGGTCTGTAACTTCAGGTTCGCCAGATCTTGGGCAGCCGCTTGCAGAAATTTGGATTCTGCCTCCGGTTTTTCCAGCATTTCAAGCAGGTTATCGATGTCACAGGCGTCGCCGGTGCAGCCGTAGATCACCTGGGCTTTTTCAATATCCCCCCGTGACATACGGCGGGTGGTAAGGCCCTCACCGATAAAGAGGGATGGATTCATGATGGAACTGCTGTCGATGTCAGCACTGATATGGGCCAGCCCAAGGAGGTGGCCCAACTCATGAAGGGCCAGAGACTGCATGTCCACCACTTCCTTATCCCGGGTGGCCTTTTGTTTGAGGCTGTCCCCGATGATATAGCCCTCGTTATTAAAGCGAATATCGGCATCGGTAATAACCCGGGTATCAGCTCCGTTATTCCAAATGGTGGTGGCTAGCACATGATCCGGCTTGCCGGTCTTCGCCCAATTGGTATCGAGGTAGTGACCGTTAACGCGGTCACTGAGCGAGCTATAGAGGTCGTTAAAGGAGTCACCGGACATGCCGGTGTGGGTTCCCGTGTATTTAAAGAGCGGTTTCCCCACCACGGTTTCCCAATGTTTCATGGCGGCCAAGAGATGGACTTTTTGCTCCTCGTTGAGGTCATCCCCAAACCGGAAGGGGATCGGCAGCTTGTCCCAGCCAAAACTGGCGTGGATGCCATAGAGTGTTGACGTGGGATCGTTGGTTTCCTGGTTGGCTGCGCCAGCACGGGGTTCCACGTCCTCATGGACGCTCACCTGGTACATCTGGCTGCCGCAGGCTATGAAATTACCGAAGGTAAAAATCAAAGCACCCAGGGTTGCAAAATACTTCACTCCAAAGCTTGCCATGAATCCACCTCTCAATTGCCGGATTTCATCAGGACCTAAGGAGCTTATCGTCTGATTTCTGTGATTCTTTAGAATGTCCTAAACAAATTAATTTAGTTTAATAATATCAGGTAGGTATGTGCGTTCGATGGAGGGTAAATTTTTCGAAATTTCTTCCCACAGCCCGCCGGACGGACTGCACGCTAAACCGCTGAATTCAGTACGTTAATGCTTGAGAGACGCCGTTTTGTTCTGACGCGCTTCCTGCAAAGCCTTCTCCATGTCCTGAGGATTGACATAGTGAATGGTTGCTCCTGCCAGAACTAGATTGGGATTTGGAATTTTAGTTTTGTTTTGAATCCACAGGGTCTTCCATGCGGCTTCCTGCCCCATGGTTTTGGCGGCGATCTTAGCCAGGGTGTCACCTGCCACAACGGTATACTCCTGCTGCGGCAAACTCTTCATAGTCTCAACGTAAACATCGGATCCCCCGGTGGCGTCAAAGCGAATCACGTCGCCGGGAAAGATTCGGTTGGCCTCCGAAATCTGGTTGGCTTCAGCCAGGCTGCGCCAGTTGCGGGAGGTGCCATAGATCTTTTGCGAGATGGTGGATAGGGTGTCACCCGGCTGAACAATGTACACATGGCTCATGTCGTCTGTGGATACACGGGACTCATTGGCGGCCATGTTGCGGGCAGCGCGGATCTTGGATTTTTTTCCTTTTGTTTTCGGCTGGGCCTGTGCCGGGGCCTGCTCCACAGTGTCCTGAGCGTGATCTGGCGCCGAGGACTCGGCCGCGTCAACCGATTCTTCGGTTGTGGCGAGGGCATCTGCAGCGGTGGTTGCTGGAGCCGGAGATTCTTCAATTTCCGCCGTGAGGGGATCTGGTTCTGCCGACTCGTCCGCCGCGGAGGTGGTTTCATCAGTCGTCGTGCCTGTGCCCTCCGGGAGCATTGGATCAGCAGAAGCGGCCGTTAAGCCTTTGTCATCCACACCACTGGATTCGGCCAAAATATCGGAGGTTGTCTCGGAGACAGACTCATCGGACTTTTCCTCGTCAACCGGCGCATCGGTTAGAGTACTAGTTCCAGCGAGTTCATCGCTGGAGAAAGACTCAGGCGCCATGTCACCACTTTCGCCAGAGTCATCTTTGGCCAGAAGGGTGGATTCTTCTTCATTAAGGACCGGGGATTGTTCACCTTCCGCGCTGGCTTGGGGGTCATAGCTCGAGTGATCGACGCCATCCGTAGCTTCGGCTGCGATCGTCGGTGTGTCCTCGCCCTCGTCCGAGTGGGTGCAGCTGTTCAGCAGTAGTCCCAGAACCAGGGCGCAAACAAACTTAGATGGCATAACGCGAAAGGTTTTCAAGGCAATCTCCTTATTTAGAAAACAGTCGCTGAAAAAAACGCAGGATTCGAAACGATATAAAAACCCATTGGGCCCGCTTGGGCGTTGGATATTTCGGAACAAAGCGGCAAAAAATTTAAGGAGAAAACGCCGCGTCTGCATAAGCTGGGGTAAGAACTAATTTAAGTTTATCACGGCCAAGAAAAAAGCTGCACGGCAGGAGCCGCGCAGCTTTAGAAAACGAATTAAAAGCCGTTGAATTACTGAGTAACCGACTGTGGTTGCGCACCGCCCTCAGGAGCAGGTGTGGGAGCCGCCGTCTCTTCTTTTTGAACACTCAACAGCTCAACGTCGAACTTCAGGGTTGCGCCCGGAGGAATGACGCCGCCAGCACCGCGATCACCATAAGCCATATCGGGTGGAATCACGAGAGAGCGTTTGCCGCCAACTTTCATGCCTTTGATGCCCTGATCCCAGCCATTGATCACCTGGCCGCTACCCAGCTTAAAGGAGAACGGGGTGCCACGATCCAGTGAGCTGTCAAACTTGGTACCATCCGTCAAAGTGCCGGTGTAATGCACGGTGACCATCATGCCTTCCTGGGCTTCATCACCGGTACCTGCTTGGGTATCCGTGATCTGCAATTCTTTGACGTCGGCGGTCTTGCCTGCTTCTGTCGTGGCAGTAGTAGCAGTATTGGCGTCTTTTGGCTGGCAAGTGCAACCAGTCAGAGAGCCAATCAACGCCAGGGAAAATAAAGATAGACGTGTTGAAATCATGGTAACCTCTTAAGATGCGAAAGTTTTTTATCCGATGATTATGATCCATTTTCCAGATGTTGGGAACACCCTTTCCCGTAAAAATCCCGAAGACCTTTGCATAAGTCGCGCCACATATTCCCAATAACTTATTAATTACCGTTAGTTAAGTCGTTATGAATGCGCTGAGCAAACAGGGCATAGTAGTTGGTTTCATCGCCATCCCCCACCAGCAGGCGGGGACTTGTCAGATTGATCTCCGAGATATAACCGCCAATGATATCAAAACCGACCACGTTGACCCCGCGCGACTGCAGACCCTGTGAAACCCGCCGCACCCGTTCAATTTCCACCGGTGTTGGATGATAGGGCGTCAGAGTTGCGCCAGCGCGGGTCGTGGCGA
>JAKQGS010000142.1 GCA_029556045.1 Pseudomonadota bacterium
CAGTTTAACGGAAAGCTGCGGTGATTGTGGTGGTGCGGTGATCCAGTTGATGGCCGCCACGTCAAATGCAAAGCGGAAGCGTTCGTCCCGCGACTCGTTGCGGGAGACATAAACGATATTGCGCTCGATATCTTTTTTCACCACGTACCAGGGACCGCCCCCCAGTCCCAATCCTTTGCGTTGCCCGATGGTGTGAAACCAGAAGCCCTCATGGTCGCCGAGCTTTTTGTCGGTCTCCAGTTCGCGGATATCCCCGGTCCGGGTGCCGAGGTGAGCTTTGACAAATTCGTTATATTTGATCTTGCCCAGAAAGCAGATGCCCTGGCTATCAGGACGATCCCTGTTGGGCAGATCAAAACGTTTGGCCAGTTCACGGACTTCTTTTTTGGGATATTCGCCAACGGGGAACAGGCAGCGGGCTAGCTGTTCCTGGCTCAGATGGGATAAAAAGTAGGTCTGATCCTTGATGGGATCGACGCCCTTTTTCAGCCAATACCGTCCATCGACCTCCGTCACTCGGGCGTAGTGGCCGGTGGCAATCTTGTCGTAACTGGCGTCAATATGATCGCAGAAGGCACCGAACTTGACCCGCTGGTTGCACAGAATATCAGGGCTCGGGGTCCGCCCGGCTTTGAGTTCCGCAATGGTGTGGGACACCACGCGATCCCAGTATTCCCTCTGCAGGGAAACCACTTGGAGGGGAACGCCCGCCTGATCACAAACGGCGCGGGCGTATTTGAGGTCATCCTCCCAGGGGCACTCCCCGAGAAAGGCAAATTCTTCTTCCAGCCAGATTTTAAGATAAAACGCGGTGATATCGTGGCCACCCTGCTCCCGCAGGAGATGGAGGGCCACCGAGCTGTCGACGCCGCCTGACAATAAAACCGCGATTTTCATAGGACCTGACAATCAGTGGTGATGACCACCCTCTCCATGGACGTGTCCGTGCTCCAACTCTTCCTTGCTGGCATCCCGCACGCCCACAACTTTGCCGGAGAAATGTAGGGTCATACCTGCCAGAGGATGGTTGGCATCGACGGTTACATTATCACCTTCGATATCGGTGATGGTCACCAGAACCACTTCATCGCCGTTGGAGGCTTCAAACTGCATGCCCACTTCGATATTATCGGCGCCGCCAAAATTGCTTTTGTTCACGGTTTTGGCAAGGCTTTCATCGCGATGGCCATAGGCCTCGGCGGGAGGAATACTGACTTTAAATTGCTCACCGGAGCTCATGCCTTCCAAAGCTTTTTCCAGGCCTTGGATGATCTGGCCGACGCCGTGAATAAAAGCAAGGGGGCCATGGCCTTCGGAGCTGTCGATCACCGAGCCGGTATCATCTTTCAGAGTGTATTCAATGGTGACGACTTTTTTGGTTGTGACTTTCATTTATGAACCTCTCAATGGGGAAACGGACGGAAAACGCCTGAAGCTAGCGAAATGAGAGGGTTTTTTCAATGTTGAATGAATTAGGTCAACAAGTCCGGGATCTTGCAGGCTAGGAACGGCCGCCGCGCAGGTGGCGGGCGGGAACCGCGGTTTTGTCGGAGCGGGCCACTTGTATCATCAGCCATGGGCCTTCCGAAAGAAAGTCTTCTGCATCATCGTACCCCAGGTGCAGGCAGGCAGCCGCCACGTCAAGGGGATCCACCCAGTCTTCCGCTTTGAACTCGAGGGCCAATTGATCCAGGACATGTCCGGCCAGCAAGCCGTCGTCCCGTGTATCCGAAGCGGCAAGACCATATGGTTGCAGCAATAGATTCAAACTGAGAGGATTGTTTTCTTTCCCCCGCATAGCGACAAGATAGTCTTTGAGCTGTAGCGCGAGTTTCATTATAGTCGCCCCAAGTAAACGATGATTTCTTGATGTTAGTTATCCTGTCGGCTTGTGGCGGCAAAACTTGAGGGGGCTCCATGTCAAATGTGGATCGCGACCGTCCTTTTGCGGAGAGAGTCCGTCCGGCAGAATTTGCCGCTCTTCTGGGGCAGGAGGCCATTTGGCAAAAGGGCAAACCCCTGCGGGAACTGGCGGAAAAAGACGCCTTTCACGCACTGCTCTTTTGGGGACCACCGGGCACCGGCAAAACCACCCTGGCCAATCTGATCGGCCGGGCCTCCGGACGGGAGCTGGTGATCCTGTCGGCGGTGCAGGCGGGGGTTAAGGATATACGGGCCCAGATACAACGATCCGAAATCCTGAAAAACCATGGGGAAAAAGCTCTTCTTTTATTCATGGACGAAATCCATCGCCTCACCAAGTCCCAGCAGGATGTGCTGTTACCGGCGTTGGAGGATGGCACCATCAAGTTCATTGGGGCCACCACGGAAAACCCGTCGTTTGAGGTCAATAATGCGATCCTCTCCCGCAGTCTGGTCTTTCGTTTCGACAAGATCAGCGTGGAGGCCATGGCCCAGATTCTGACCAATGCTCTGGAGAGGGATGGTCGTGGTACCGAAATGCAACGGCTGAGTCCCGCCGTCCTGCAAAAGATTGCCCGTGCTGCAGATGGGGATGCCCGTCAGGCTTTGAACCTGCTGGATGCGGTGATCCAAAGTGTTCCGGGGGCACAGGTGATCGATGAGGAGTCGCTGCAGCCTTATCTGAAAGATATTCCCGCCCGCTACGACAAAAAAGGCGATTTTCATTACGACATTATTTCCGCCATGATCAAATCCATCCGCGCCAGTCATCCGGATGCGGCTCTTCACTACCTGGCCCGCATGATCGAGGCAGGGGAGGATCCGTTGTTCATCGCCCGCCGTTTGGTGATCGCCGCCAGTGAGGATGTGGGGAATGCCAACCCCACCGCGTTGCTGGTTGCTACCGCCGCCATGCAGTCGGTGCATATGGTGGGATATCCGGAGGCGCGAATTATGTTGGCGCAGGCGGTTACCTATCTGGCGGCGTCCCCCAAAAGCAATCGATCCTACATGGGCATCAACCAGGCTTTGGAGGACGTGCGGTCGGGGGGGGATTTTGAAGTGCCCCTGCACCTGCGCAATGCTCCCACCCGGTTTATGAAAGAAATGGGGTACGGCAGTGGATATGCCTATGCCCATGATGACGTCGATGGCGCGCGAAAACTCGCGTATCTTCCCAGGGCGCTGAAGGGCCGTCGGTATTACGAGCCAGGGGATCAAGGGGCGGAAAGGCAGTTGAAAGACGTTCTGCTTCGCTTGCGCCCGACTGAAGATTAAACGGACGGTTAGACGGTTATAGTTCCACGATCGAAGGGCACTATTTTGCCATTTTCAGATAGACAATATTGAATGTCGAGTCATTGGGATCCACTTTAGTGCTGACGAATCTGCCCATCGACCATTTTTTAATTTATAGGTTCTTGAAAGACTCTGAATGGTCTTGTACACTTATAAAGTAAGACTTTTAAATTGTACAATATTTGAAATACATAAATGACTACTGATAGTTACATCGAAAGATCGGGGCAAAAGTACCTTCGCGAGGCGGCAGGTGCCTATCGAGTTTTGACGGTTACCGGGCCGCGGCAATCCGGGAAAACATCTCTCGCCAAACATCTGTTTCCCAATCATCGTTATGTCACACTGGAAGCTCCCGACGAACTATTGGCAGCGAAAGAAGATCCAAGATCGTTTTTGCGGCATGGTCAGGAACCAATGATCTTGGATGAGGTTCAAAGGTGCCCGGAGCTGTTATCTTATATTCAGGGATACGTCGATGAAAGACAGATAAAGGCGCATTTTGTTCTCACGGGAAGTGCGCAATTTCAGCTTATGGCGAGCATTTCTCAGAGTCTTGCGGGTCGAACCGCATTTTTGTCTCTTTTGCCACTTTCCCTCGAAGAGATTTTAAATTGGCAGGAAAATTTCTCTACTCGGAAACCAGAGGAATGGATTTTAGCTGGTGGGTATCCGGGGACCTACGTGAATCATACCAATACTTATGATTTTTATCGCAACTATGTGCAGTCTTTTGTCGAAAAAGACGTTAGACAGTTAGTCGCCATTTCATCTCTTGCAGATTTTCAAAAGTTTTTGAAGTTGCTAGCGGGAAGGGTTGGTCAGATCTTAAACCAATCATCGTTAGCAACGGAAGTTGGTGTATCGCAACCCACCATCAAGAGCTGGTTAAATGTTCTTGAAGCTTCCTATATTGTATTTCGGCTGCAGCCCTACTTTGAAAACTTTGGTAAAAGACTGGTTAAGAATTCAAAGATCTACTTTACGGATGTGGGCTTAGCTTCGTACCTATTGGGGATTGAAAATATTCAACAGTTAGAACGCGATCCTTTGCGTGGAAATTTGTTTGAAAATCTAGTCGTTCTTGAAATCCTCAAAAAACAATGGAATCAAGGACGCGATCAACGCTGTTATTTTTACAGGGATAATCATGGGAATGAAGTTGACCTCATCCTGCAACATGGTCGTCACCTTTGCCCCCTTGAAATCAAAATGTCTGCTTCCTATCAACCAACCATGATACGTTCACTAGATTACTTTAAAGAGTTAATAGGCATTCGTTGTATCAATCCAACCTTAGTCTATGCTGGTGAGGGTTCAAAAAAAATCAACGCAATTGATCTGATGAATTTTCAAGATATATCTAGCCATCCTCTTTTATCATTCCAGACAGCTTGACAACATGCTGCTGGGATATTCCCAAACAAAGAAGGGCGGGGTTTTGGAAAACCCCGCCCGTCCTCTTTAGGAACCATGGCTCATCAGCGATAGACCATATTGCATTGGTAGCTGGTGACCGGACCATCCGTGTTGATGTTCATGGATTCCGGCATAAACAGGTTGATGTCGATCAACGAGGTGCTGCCATTGAAGTAGAGCATGGCATAACCGGAGCGCCCATGGTCGATCCGCACGATCATCGTATCACCGTAGCGAAGGAAGTCCTCCCGATCGAATTCTACCCGTGTTTCTTCCACCATGGGGTTCAGCGGGATGATGGCCAATTCATAACCAGCAGGCACACTGGAATCCAGCGAAGGAATGACACGGACTTCATAGCGGGGAGCTCCCAGCAGTTCGCTGTTGGTACACTCTGCAATATTATACGCCATATTGGCCATGGCCATGCCTGAAAACAAAACCGACGAAACGAGTGTGAGAAATAATTTATTGAAGACTTTCATAAGATCACCTTTCCTTTGATTGGCTTGTGGTTCACGCCTAACGATGGCTTGCCGCTAAGGCCAAGTTTTTTCCTCACTCCTTCCAGAGCAAAGGCAGTGCCAATTGGGCGGTTGGCCAGAGAAAAAAGGAATCCAAAGAAATTCAGGTTATTAAACGAAGAGACCAGCCCTTCCGCGCGGACGGGCTGGTCTTGTGGCAATCGAAAGTCGTAAATCGAGGCAAATGGCACAGGTGTGCGGCATTTGCCCAGTATTAGAGCATCCACCCCAATTTGAGCAGAGCCAGATAGGGGAGGCTTTTTTCACCGATCATCTCCGCCTGATCCTCGATGTCCTTTTTGTTTTTCTTATAGTCTTCCGACTGTTCCGCCGCTGCGGTATTGACGCCACCCAAAGTGATCTGGGTATCGTCCGCATCGGCACTCATGGCCATCTGGTAACCAAGCTCAAAGCCAAGGGTAAATCCGGAGTCCCAGGTGGCAAACCAGCCCAGGTGTGGGGTCAGGAAGGTGGTGTTCACATTGATGTCAAACGTCGCCGGCACTTGGGAGCCGCTGACATCAAGATCGGTTGAGAGTTTGGCCGAAAGGGTCTGATTGCCATAGGCGGCCCCTACAAAAAAGCTCCCCTGAAAAGGATGCCAGCGAAAGCGCACGTCCCAGTGACCGATCCCCAGTTCGATGTCTTCCACCTCCTGGCTGAAATCGCTGAAGGTGATGCCGCCACCAAAGGTCTTATTCCATGTGCCTTCAATGCCGTAGTTCAGCAGGTGAGGGATGGTAAAACTCACGGTTGGCCCTACGCGAAAGGGCCCAAAGAGCCCGTGGCCATCGGTGCTTGCCCCCTTAGGCTTTTCAGAGGCCTCCTCTTTTTTTGTTGGAGTGGATTTTTGTGGTTCCTGAGGCTCGTCCTTATCCTTCTCTTTAACGGGGGTTATTGGGGGAGCCATGGGATTATCTTCGGGGTTATCCGTCGTATTGCCTGCATCCTGCTCGTCCTGCGCCAGGGCCAAGGGATTAAACGCCAGGGTCAATCCGAGTGCCACCAAATAACCAAGTCCATTACGCATACCTTATCTCCTCCTTGAGTTGTGGTCTTTGATCCATAGCCGCAGGCGATGGGTCGTGTAAAATATTTTATAATAATGATGCCATGTTATATGAATATTTTGAAAATGCAAAGCCTCGAGTTTTTCGTTGATTGCCGCTGTTGTCGCACGCGGGTGTGGGCATAAAAATCTGTCAAAAACAGGGGTAACCTGATACAAATGCGGGCTTCACCATCGATTGATTTGCATCAAACGGGAGCCATAAAAATGAGCACATACGGCAGCGATCATCCCATAGCCTTGATTTCCGTGACCGATAAAACCGGTGTGGTTGAGTTTGCCAAGGGGTTGGTGCAATTGGGTTTCACCATCCTCTCCACGGGTGGGACCTGCCAACTGTTGCAAAAAGAAGGGGTTGCCGTAACGGAAGTCTCCCGCTTTGCGGACAGTCCCGAGATTCTGGATGGCCGCGTCAAAACCCTGCACCCCAAGATCCATGGGGGCATTCTGATGGATCGTCACAATCCCAAACATATCCAGGAAGCCCATCAGCATGGGATCCGCCCCATCGATCTGGTGGTGGTGAATCTTTATCGGTTCCGGGAACGGGCTTTGGCGCAGGAGTTGACCTTGGAGGAGTCCATCAATTTCATCGATATCGGTGGTCCGACCATGCTGCGGGCCGCCGCCAAGAACTACCGGCACGTGGCACCAGTGATCGACCCAGCTGACTATCCCCGTGTTCTGGAAGCCTTGGAGGCGGGTGGATTCACGCTGCCCTTGCGTCAGGAACTGGCGGCCAAAACCTTTCGCACGATTGCCGCCTATGATCACATGATCGCCTCCTACTTTGAAAAATCCCTGGACAGCGGTGATGCCATGCCCGTCAATCTGCCAGTGCAGCTAACCCTGAAAGAGGGTTTGCGTTATGGGGAAAATCCTCACCAAAAGGCCGGTTTTTACGTCAACCTCAGCGATCGTACCGACGGGTTGCAGAACGCGGTGGTGCTGCAGGGCAAAGAAATGTCCTACAACAACTATATGGATGTTGATGCGGCCGCTGCTATCGTGGCAGATCTCGCCTCCATGACGGCGGTGGCCATTATCAAACACACCAACCCCTGCGGCGCTGCGGCGTTGCCGGATGGTTCCGTTGCGGAGGTTTTTGGCCGGGCGCTGGCGGGAGATCCCAAGTCGGCCTTTGGGGGCATCGTGGCGGTCAACCGGCCCGTCGATCAGACGGCGGCGGAAGCGATGGGGCAGATCTTTCTGGAGTGCATTGTGGCTCCCTCGTTTACGGAGGAGGCTCGGGCGGTGTTTGCAAAAAAGAAAAACCTGCGCCTGCTGGAGGCTCCTTATCTCGGTTACTCGGCTGGAAATACATCATGGGTGGTGCGCTCCGTGCGGGGTGGCTTTCTGGTGCAATCACCGGATGACCGCGTGACGGAGGCGGGGCAGTGGCAGGTGGTCTCGTCGAAGCAACCAACCGAGGCGCAAACGCGGGACCTGGCTTTTGCACAGACGATCGCCAAACATGTGAAGTCCAATGCGATAGTCTACGCCAGAGATCTACAGACCATCACAGTGGGAGCGGGTCAGATGAGCCGTATCGATGCCGCAACCTTTGCCGCCCGCAAGGCAGAGGAAGAGGGGAAATCCCTCCGGGGGGCGGTGATGGCCAGCGACGCCTTTTTCCCCTTCCGCGATACGGTGGATATGGCGGCCCAGCTTGGGATCGCCGCCATTGTGCAGCCGGGGGGCTCCGTCAAGGATCAGGAGTCCATCGATGCCTGCCGTGAGCACGGCATCAGCATGGTCTTTACGGGAATTCGCCACTTTAAACACTGATGGAAACAACGATCGATTCCACGACTGCTAAACCGCGGCTGCAGCCTGAAAAGGACTGGCGGCCGGGTCTTGATTTTGGGATTTCCCTCTTTGATACGATTGCCGGCGCCACGGTGGATTTTGCGGCGGCAACGGACTGGCCGACCCTTGAGGACTACCAGAACTTTTTGACCCGGAGAGGTATCGGTAATCGGCAGGGGTTGCCGTTGCTTCTGGTGAAAAATCCCGCCAAACGAGGGCGACGTCGGCAGGCCCCGATGCCCTATGAGCAGCGAATCTATGAATTGGGGGAACTGCCCACCCGCACCCATAACTGGCATGATTTTTTCAACCTGATGATCTGGGGCACTTTTCCCCGCAGCAAGGCTGCAATCAATGAACGTCAGGTGTTTTCGCCGCAGGAAATCCCACCGCAACCCCCGCATCCCCGCACCCCGGAGCAAAATGCCCTGACCCGTTTTGACGAGGGGGGATGCATCGTCGTCTGCGAGCCGGAGATTCATTCCCGTTTTGCGGCGGAATTCAGCGGGTACAATCAAAAACCGGATACCACCTTGCTCCACCACCCCGGCGTTAAGGTGTTGGTATTTGGTCATGCGATCTACGATTGCCTTCTGGCAGGGCGTGCGGACATGGGGGCTCAGAGCCTGGTGCTGGCTATGTCCGAAGTTCCAGCGGATGTCCCGGCTGAATTTCTGCGTCAAGTGGATGATAAGGCTTCAGAATTACTACAGAATGGCTGCTTTAGGGGCCATAGCCCCACCTGGAGCATTCCGGTGTCAGCCCTTTGTCCCTAAACCCGTTGTTTTGACATCTATATTAGTGTTACAAATGAACACCTTTTCCGTTTTTTCATTTCATGATTGGGAGACCGCATGCGTATGAGACCAAGGACCCTTGCGTCATCAATGGCAGGAATTCTGTGTTTGGGTTTGGCCACCAGCCACTGCATGACCAAATCCGGCGGCAAGTCCACCGCTTACCAGGCGCCGGTGGATGTTGAAAAGCCGCACCCCAATGATAAACGTCAATACCGTGCCCTAAAACTGGACAACGGCATAGAAGTGCTGCTGATGAGCGATCCGGGCCTCAAAAAATCCGCGGCGTCCCTGGATGTGAATGTGGGCAATATGGAAGATCCGGATGAGAATGCCGGGATGGCTCACTTCCTGGAGCATATGCTGTTCCTTGGTACCAAAAAATATCCGGATCCAGGCGAATACAGTGCGTATCTGCAAAAAAACCAGGGTTACTCCAACGCCTTTACCGGCAGTGAACACACCAATTACCACTTTGAAGTCAATCATGATGCCTTTGAAGGGGGATTGGATCGTTTCGCGCAGTTCTTCATCGATCCCCTCTTTACGGCGGAATTTGTGGATCGGGAGATGAATGCGGTCCACTCCGAACATCAGAAAAACCTGAAGGATGACAACTGGCGCATGTACCGCCTGATGACCAGCACCTATAAGGAAGGTCATCCCCGTCGTAAGTTCGGCACGGGAAACCTTAGCACTCTGAAAACCGCCAGCCGCGATCGACTGATCGCCTTTTATAATAAGTACTATTCGGCGGATGTGATGAAGCTGGCTCTACTCAGCAACGCGTCGCTGGACGATCAGGAAAAATGGGTGCGGGCGAAATTTGCAACGGTGAAAAACACCAACCGCAAGCCATTGGTTTACGATAACGATATTTTTGATGACAAGGATCTGCCGCAGATCCTCAGCATGAAGCCGGTGAAGGAACTGAAAGAACTGAACCTGGTATTCGAAATGCCCAGCGAATACACCTACTGGAAGTCCAAGCCGGCCCGCATCTTGTCTTCTTTGGTTGGTTACGAGGGGCAGGGATCACTACTCTCATGGCTGCAAAAAGAGGGTCTTGTAACGAAATTAGG
>JAKQGS010000214.1 GCA_029556045.1 Pseudomonadota bacterium
AACCGGTAAAGATAACCCGCTCCCTCACCCCCAGATGGCGAGCCAGATCCTGGAGTTGATCCGCATACCCGTGATGAAAATCCGCAAACAGTCCACCCACCAACATCAGGTAGCCATTGGACTGGCGTAAAATGGGAGCACAGGCCTGAATGAGGCGATCAAACCCCTTATTCGGGTCAAGACGCCCGACTCCCCCCAAAAGCAAGGCATCATCGGGAATGCCCCATAGCCGCCGCACCATAGCCTTGACTCCAGGGTTAGGTTCTTCGCGGGGACACGGCACTGCCAAAGGAATCACGGTCAGGGGGGCTGGTCGCCATGCCGTCGCTCGATGCCGCGTCATCGTATAGGAACTGTTGCAAAACACCGCCGTGGCTCCCGCCAAAGATGCCAGCCGATCCCAGATGGCCCCCACCGGGCCATGTTGAAACCATACCGTCGATAACCGCATCCCCACCGTCGCCAAACGCACCAGAATATGGGACCAGGCCATGCAGGCATGAATGATCGCAAATTTTCGCATGAGAATGAGACGACGCATAAACAAGGCCGCACGCACGACCGTCCATGGATGGCGGAAGCGCACAGCGAAAGGCAGCACCGTTACCGGTATCTCCAATGCTTCAATCATAGCCCGCAGTGGGCCGTCTTTGAGCAGGATGACCTCAGGGTCAAAACTTCGGGATGCACCTCGTTCACGATCGCCGTGATAGGCAAGGAACTGGAGAGTGGCCCTTTCAGCGCCTCCTAGATCTCCATGCGGCAAAACATAGAGGATGGGAATCCTCATCCTTTCTCCCGCACCAGAAAAAGAGTCACGATGACGGAGGTGATCAAACTGGCCACCGCGGTAATGACGTTCATACGGCTCATGAACTTGTCGCTGTCGGATTTCGCTTCGATATAGACGATGTCCCCGGATTTTAAGATGGTTTGCGCAGCTTTTTGGCTATCCAACAACTCCTCACCCCTCAATTCAACCGTACGGAACCCTTGACCATCTGCCAGTTTTTGGCGAATTCGAAACTTGGCATCCTCCAAATCTCCTTTGGCTCCCCCCACAAAACCCAGCAACTCCACGATGCTGGTATTATCGGGAACATGGTGGATCCCTGGCAATGCCACATCCCCCCAAACCTGAACGTCTATCAGCAGACGTCCCTCGCGATTTACGCTAAAATATTCTGAGGACCCCTTGGCGCCGGGATCCTGCCCCCGAAGGAGGGGGCCATGCAGAAGTGTCAGCAGGCAACAAAGGACCTGAAGGCATCGTGGGAAACGGGCGTACTTCATGCGCGGATCCTTGTTTAGATATCCCCAATTGGCCACAGGCGGAACATCCATGCAGCCGGACCATAACTCCATATTAAACCGTTTTTGGCCAGGGCACACCCCTGGTCACGGGGAATCCGTTGCCGACAAACTGCAACTTTGCTGCGACGTGCGGGGTCTGGTCCGCATTCACGTGGCCGGATCATCTGCAAACACATCGGATATCATGGCCCGCTTCAAGGTTTTGCATACTTTTCCCTGGCCACGCTTGGTTCTCACGTTTGAAAATGAGCTGAGCAAGCATCCATCCCTGGGTATACACCGTAAAATCACCCTGGAATTCCAAGTGATGTCCCGACGTCACCGCTGTGAAACCCACATCCTCTGGAGCGGTCGCAACTCCTTGAGCGTGGCGGTTCCCAACGCCTTGATTGAAGAGCAAAGGCGTCAGGCTGCCCGCATCGTTCCCCCGGAGTCTTTGCATCTCCATCTGCACTTTGGTGAACTCCACGCAACCCTGCTGTCCCATATCGAATTGCCGCTACCCGACTGGCAACCGAAAGTCGTGAATCTGTCCCGTTATGGATTTGCGGTGGAATTAACCAACGTTAAAAAATCCAT
>JAKQGS010000215.1 GCA_029556045.1 Pseudomonadota bacterium
CAGTCGTCAACAGATTCAAGGCTTCGCCGTTGCCTCCGATCACGAGGGTCCCGGAGCCGGAGATGCCGCAGATCCCGTTCAGGCTTCCGTTCACGTTCAGGGTCCCATGTATGGCCAGGCTGCTGTCCACCAGCAACGATGTGGATATGGTCGCCTCCCCGGTGAGGGTAACCACCCCTCCTCCCAACAGGGCCACATTTTTGTACTGCCCGTGCGGGGAAAACGTTTGGCTGCCGTTGGTCCAGTATTCGATCGTGCTTTCCGGGCCCATCGCCAAAGAACTCGCGTGCAGGATGCAGAATGTGCCGTATCCGTAGCCGAACAAGCCTCCGGGATGGGCTGTTTTCACATGTCCGGATATCGATATGGAGGCATCGTTCGTGCTTGAGGAACGCACCGAGCAGGTTCCGGCGTCCAGATAGCCCTGTACTGAAAAGGTTCGGTAATCATACATGTACAGGTCGCCGGCCAGAGTGTAGTGGGCATTGCTCTCCAGCCTGATATAGTGGTTGCATTGGCTTTCGGTGCCGCTATTGGCGAATTTGAGGGCTTCGTAACAACCGGAGAAATAATAACTGGGATACCCGCCCGCGGCTCGGTTGCGCGCGTAATAGGTCCCGTTGTTTTCGAAACTGCCGCCGATGTAGTACAGATTTGCAGGCAGGTCTTCCGTGCCTGTGAGGTAGGTGGAGTAAAAGGTTCCGCTGTTGATTACCACGTCCCCCGCGATGTTGTAGGTGATGCCGGCAGAGCCGGAACTGCCGTAAAAGGTTCCGCCGTCGATCTCGATCGAACCGATGCTGTTGGTAAGGCTCGAGTTTGTGCCGCCACTGAAAATTGCCCCTGTTTCGACCTTGAGATTGCCGTTCAGGGTCAGGCCATTGGTTCCCGCAACACCCACAGAACCAGCTCTGACGGTCACGTTTCCGAAAGTGATGTCATCATAAATGGATAGTCCGGCGTTTTTATTGAAGATGAAAGTACTTGCCGGGTCCAGGGTGCCGATCTCTAGAGAGCCATAGGTGAAATGAGTGACTTCATACGTCGCTCCGGCCTGCAGGGAAAGGAAAATGTCGTGATTGTAGGATCCGGACGTGATCTTGCCTCCGGTCTCGATCAGCACGGTGGAATTGTAATGCAGGGTCCAGGTGCCCTCGGCATCCATGCTGTCGCCGTCCTGGACAATGAAATCATGGGCAGTCAGCAAAAAACCGCTCGGTGAAGATCCGCTTCCGTCCCGGTTGCTGCGCCAGGAACTGGTTTCGTCGATCGGCAAATTGCCACGGCTGTAGTAAGTGCCCGCGCCCAGCGCGAGAACAGATGCCAACAGCAAAACAACGAACAAGCAGCGCATAAATCCCCCTTACACGCCAAAACTTGAACCAGGCAAGCTCGTGCCGCGAAACAAGCCAGCTCACCAGCGCTTGAAACCCAGGTTGATCTACAAATGTTTGACGAATAACCAAGACATTCTAAGTCTCAGCCTGGTTGGGAACGTCTTTTCGTTCCCGTGAATCACAATCTATGCCAAGCCACACGGCCAATTTCATTTATTTTACACTTCACGATCCATGTCAAGGATTTTTTCGGTTGTCCGGAAGCGCTCCCTGATCACGCTCATCGGCGCATATCTATGTATCGGTCCGGTTGACATCCCGGGATAGGTTTGGCATGAACGATTTTCGCAACCGGAATTAACTGCCCTTCGCTTGGGAAGTTTCGTGGAGCTTTCTGAGGCAAAAACGAAATGCGGCGGCACATCAACCCCTCTGATGACCGTGCTCTTCCGAAATTTGTGACGGATATTCAAATTTTAAAGCTTGACAATATCAACTTGATCCTGTGAGAATGAATCGACAGCAATTTCACTGGAGGTGAGAGTCATGCAGACAGTCAGATTTTTCGTCTTGTTGGCGCTGCTCGGATCGATCGGGATCCTGGGCGCGGACGTTTATCATTCCACCGCCGCGGGCGGAAGCTGGAGCGCTTGGTCCACTTGGGGTGATGAAATCACCATACCCATTCCGGATGCCGATGATGATGTTTTCATTATTGGCCCAGTAACGGTCGCAGGAGCTGTAGCCTGCCACAACCTTACCGTTGACGGATCCGGGGCTGAGCTCAGGAACGGCTACGATGAATATGGGACCGTCAACATCGGTGGCAACCTGGCTCTTCTGAATGATGGCAAGATCCTTTGCGACACCTACCAAAACCGCCATATAACCGTTAACCTCGCCGGAAACTTCAGCCAGGCTGGGCTATGCCAGCCACAGACCTTCAATTTCACCGGCAGCCCAGGCCATCATCTGGCCCAAAGCCCGGGCTACAGCCTGGCGCCATATCTGAACATCACCGTGCCTGCGGGCGCCACACTCTACATCGACACGGATTTCGCCGTTTCTTCTTCGCACGCGTCCGACAATGCCAACTT
>JAKQGS010000221.1 GCA_029556045.1 Pseudomonadota bacterium
AACCTGGTGAACGAGGCGGCCCTGGCGGCCACCCGTCGACGGGGTGAGGAAGTTAATATGGGGGATTTTACCAGCGCCATCGAACGAATTGTGGCGGGACTGGAAAAGAAAAACCGTCTTTTGAATCCCGAAGAACGCCGGGTGGTGGCCTATCATGAATTGGGTCATGCTATGGTGGCCTCCAGTTTGAAGGGGTGCGACCCGGTTCATAAGGTTTCCATCATCCCGCGGGGCATTGGAGCGTTGGGTTACACCATCCAGCGTCCGACAGAGGATCGTTACCTCATGAGCGCCGAAGAACTCAAAAACAAAATGGCGGTTCTGTTGGGAGGCCGGGCGGCGGAATGTGTGGTGTTTGGGCGGCTATCCACCGGTGCTGCCGATGATATTGCCAAGGCCACAGATATTGCCCGCGCTATGATCACCCGCTATGGCATGGATGAAAACCTGGGCAACATGTCCTACGACTCGGATCCGGTGGGATTTTTGGGGGCAGGCTCCATTGTGAACACCCGGCGTTACAGCGATGAAACAGCCCATGATATCGACCAGGCCACCGCTCGCTTGGTAAATGGAGCCCTGGACCAGGCGCAAGCCATCCTAAAGCGCAATGAGTCTGTCCTTCATAAGTGGGCCGCCATACTGTTGCAGAAGGAAACCCTCGTCGAGGATGACCTCAAACAGCTGTTTGGGGAGTTAGAGAAGGCAACGTCTTAAAGTATTCTCATTCTTGACGTATTAGTCTGCCAAACTGAGCAATTTGGCTGACATTCAAGAATGAGGTTCATTATGTCGTTCCAGGAAACGTCAGGCATCCCCACGTTCACCGATGGGGTTCAGGTTCCAATCGGATCAGCTCCAATATCAGACCAAACGCTGAGCCATCATCGCCCGGACGGAGGATATGATTTTTATGTTCTTTACGCTCGTGATCAGGGGGCCGAACTTTTTGCTGGCAACCACTGCGGGTTGACCAGCCTTCGTCGGTTTAATAGTCCGTTTGTGGGATCGACGTCCTCCCGAGCCGGTGAACCACGGGAGGCCCGCGTATTTGGTTACCGGGATGACAATCGTCGGCTTGTGCTGCGATTTTTTAAGGCCGTGAATGCCGAATTAAAGCGTACGATCTCCGATCGGGAAGCGCCATTGGTCATGGTGGGAGATGAACACCTGATTCCGTTGTTTCGCGCCTCCAATTCCCACAGGACCACCCTTTACTCAGGGCTTCAGTCCTGGGGCGATGATGCTGACCTCAGCCCACTGTGGTCCCATTCCCAAAGACTGGTGGCAGATTACCGGCATCAGGCCAATCATCACCATGTCACCACCTATCGCATGATGAGCCTGAGGGGGCGAGCGTGTGACCAATTGATGGAGCTGGGGCACCATGCTGTGTCCGGTATGATCGATACGCTTTTGATACGAGATGATGCCAGGGTGTGGGGACAATTGGATCCGATATCCGGGCAGATCACTCTGCCTCATGTCCCTCAGAGTAGTGATAATGTGGAAAATCTGCTGCAAACCCTGGCGCGGGTGGTGACGAAGCATGGTGGCAAGGTGGTATCGATAGAGGGCCGACGCATGCCAACCCAGGAGCCGACGGCCGCCATCCTGCGGGTGCAGGAGGACGGCCAGGATCGTTAGGTCCGTTTTCGGTCAGAGTTGCGATGCAGAGCGAACCCAGGCTGGCATCTCTTCGAGGCGTCCCCGCCAGTTGCGGATCGACGGATATTTTTCCAATGGCATGCCCACCATTTCTGCATACATCATCGGTGAGGCGATGGAAATGTCCGCCAGAGTCACGTTGTCACCACAGATAAAGGTTCGGTTTGTCAGGTGCTGATCCAGCACGGCTGCAAAGCGGTTGAAATCCTGCATGCCGGCTTCGAGCTTGGCGGTATCCCCCTCCTGACCGAAAAACTGCGGCTTGTAAAACTTCTCTACCAAAATGGCGGTGGCCGCTTTGGTAAAATGCCCCTGATCCCAGAACATCCAGCGCAGGACATCCGCCTGTGCGGTTGGTTCTGTCGGGAAGAGGGTGTTTCCTGGCTTTTTAGAGCACAGGTAAATCATGATGGCATTGGATTCCCACATGGAGACCTTGCCGTCCTGCAGCGCCGGCACCATACCGTTGGGGTTGAGGGCCAGAAACTCCGGGGATTTGTGCTGACCTTCCCGCGTATTGACGGAGATCATTTCGGGTTTAAGGTCCAAAAACTCGGCGGCCGCCACTACTTTGCGACTATTGGGGGATCCGGGAATAACATACAGCTTCATGAACACTCCTTTTATTGAGACTTCCAAAAAATCCTAGAAGTCATTTCTAAACTCCAGATGCTAGGCGTCAAGGAGCGGCGGCGCGGAGTTTACGCCATGGTAAATGAGCACCGCCGCGACGAAGACAACAACGCAGATGGAGTTTAGAAATGACTTCTAACACATTAGCGAAAAAGTCATCGTCTGCATACATCCGAGTGAACTATCATGGAAGACAGTTCTCAAGGACATGATTTCTGCTCCTGCATACAAATCGTGGAAACGATGGACGAAAGGAACCGTCATGCGCTGGACTGTTTGTCTGATCTTCGTGCTCTTGGGCTGCACGCGACCCATCGAACGGGATCAACGGCTGTGGGGGCTATCGCGGGTGGCGGCCACTCCCTTCCAGGAGGCCCAGTTTACCTTTGGACCTTTGACCCTGACGCTGCCAGCGGGCACCATCACCGCAGACTATGTGGCGGAGATGCGTAAGATGCCGGCTGCCTTTGGATCATCCCTTCGCTCCCGCCTCGTCACAATGCCTGTCCAGTACTGTTTGAAAATCAATGAGGAGACTGTGGATCGGCAGTCACTGGCCGCATCACTCACCATCACCATCCAGACATCGGCGCAACGACAGCCCGCAGGATATTACCTGGCAGTTTTGTCACAGGACAGTGAGGGGGTGGATCCAACCTACCTGGTTTCCCTCACCGATTATGGTGAAGTCCATGCTGATAGCACCGGCGATCGATTGGTGGTGAGCCTGCGGGAAAGTTGCGCCACCGTGGCGATTCTCTATGACGATCAACAGGAGCCATCGGATGTGGTGGGGGCGGTGGATCCTTTTTATCCGTTGCCAGCTACTCCCGGTGAACTCACTGCTGTTCGTCAGGACAACGATGTCACCCTGACCTGGCAGACGGAGGATGAGGTCACTTCCGGATTTGTGCTGGCTTACCAGGAGGGGGATGCCCCCGCTCATTGCCGTGAGGGCACTGTGGTTGAAGCAGACACTATCGGAGAAGCCCGGCAGTGGACGCTGCAGGATCTGGCTTATGGTACGACATTTGGATTTCGTTTATGTGCCATCAACCAGCGAGCCATACCCGATTACTCCGATGGTGTGACGGCGACGATCACCATTCCTGCGGATGTTGATGCTCGACTTGGGGCTTGGGAGGACATGTCCGGGGATCAGGCTCCAACCCCCCGCGCAAGACACATTGCCGCGTGGACCGGAACTCAAATGTTAATCTGGGGAGGCGTGGGATCGAATGGATCCTATCGCAGCGATGGTGGACGTTACGATCCCGCCACCAATCAGTGGACTGCAATGGCGACCACCGGTGCTCCGACAGGACGGGTGGATGCAGCGCAGGCTTGGTTGGACAGCTATTGGGTGATTTGGGGTGGTCGTGATAGCAGCGGCAACGCTTTGGCGGATGGGGCCTATTATGAGCCAGCCACCGACACCTGGACCGCCACATCCTCCAGCAATGTTCCCACAGCCCGATTTAGTATGGCGTCTGGAGCTGGCAAAAATTTATTGCAGGTCTGGGGAGGCGTTGCGGGAGCTTCCTATACCAACGATTATTTTACTTACGACAAAACCCAGGGTTGGACC
>JAKQGS010000259.1 GCA_029556045.1 Pseudomonadota bacterium
GTGGATGGCGGTTTTGTGGTTCTGGCCACGCGGATGGACTACCCTGAGCCCGGAGACGATGCCTACCTGTTAAAAGTGGACCAAAATGGGCAGCAAGTCTGGGAACGTCTCTGGGAGGAGGGCACGATTTCGGCCTATGACCTGTTGCGCACCGCTGATGACGCCTATCTGATTGCGGCCTCGACCGCCCCTGCTGATGACGTGGACCGCTCAATGGCGGATCACCTGTTCATCCAAGTGGACGATCAGGGACAGGACGTTTGGATGAGCACCTTTGGCAATCCCGAGGTGATCGATTATCCCCTGTTGGTAACGCCAACAGGGGATGGCGGCTACCTTGCTGCCGGCTACTGGATCAAGGACCTCTCAGGCCGGTATCCGGGGGAGATAGCCCTAACCAGGATCGATGCGGCTGGCCAACTGCTCTGGAAAAAAACCATCAAACCGGGCGGTCGCCACAATGTGTTACGCGCCTGGACGCAGCTGGAGGATGGCAGCTTGATATTAATGGGTTCCCGGTTTGGCGCGGACTCACAAATCTATCTCCTGAAAGTCAGTGCTGGCGACCTGTTATCTGATGCGTGCACAATCGATTTTGCCCTGACCTTTCCCCCTGGCATGCATGAATTCTCCGCTGACCGGAAGATGGGCAATCTGTCTTTTCGTTCTTATGACTGCCTTGCATTTGCCTGGCCAAAGGCGGATCGAATTTCGATGGATGAACAAGGTCCTCTGCTGGTCCGCCTCGACGTTTTGACCGGCCTCAACGTTTTGACCGGCCTCGACGTTTTGACCGACCTCGATGTTCTGAACGATCTCGAAGTTCTGACCTATAAGAATTCCTGAAAAACTTGACAAGGATATGATCACCATGACTACCCCTGCAACGCCCCAATTGACAAAGGTTTCCGCCCTTGAAGTCTCAAGATACCAGGCCATTTTCCGGCAATTTGAACATTTTTCCAATTATGTGGCCTTTGGCTTTGAATTTTTAACGCCTGAGCTATGGGTGAATCGAGCAAACGACCCCACACTGGCCTGTCTCTACATCACCCCGGCATATTTCTTGTGGGGCGACCCGGATTGCCAGGATGTCACCGCCCTGTTCCAGCTGCTTTCACCCGATTGCTGGATTGTCCCCACCCATGGGAAATGGGATCGCCACCTCACGGCATATTTCGGTGATAAGTTGACCACCTTGCCGCGCGCCAGTTTCACCTCTGCTTCGCTGAATCTGGCCCACCTCCGGAGTCTGAAGTGCGAACTACCCGCCGGGCTGACAATCGTTCCCGTCGACGCAGCCCATGTCAACGACCTGGAGGGGATGCTGTACGAGGATTTGCTGTCTAAATATTTCACCCGGGTCGATTTTCTCCAGGAAGGGGCGGGTTTTTGCCTGATGGAGGACGAGAAAATCATTGGATTTGCTGTGGCAAATTATCCCATCCGGAACCGGGTCCTGGAAGTTTATATTCGAGTGGATTACAACTATGACCCAATTCATCGTCAAAAAGGACTGGGCACCCGGCTGGGGGCGGCTCTATTGGAATACTGCCTGGAAAATGGCCTTGATCCGCAATGGGATGCCGCCAATGAAGCTTCAGTCCGTCTGGCGCTTAAACTGGGTTACACGCTGCATCACCGCTGGAACATGTATCATTATCAGAGATAAGTTGAATGATGATGATAAACCACAGCATCCGATCTATCCTGCCGCTTACTGGA
This sequence comes from Pseudomonadota bacterium, assembly GCA_029556045.1. Next base: position 1,726 of record JAKQGS010000259.1, read on the forward strand.
TTGATCAGACTGAGGTGACCAAGGCCAAAGTATGACCGTTGCGCTGCTGCCGGAGCCTGCCAGCATC
>JAKQGS010000265.1 GCA_029556045.1 Pseudomonadota bacterium
CGTCATTCTGCTCAGAAGTGTAGGTGGTGACAAGGTCAACTTTACGGTCATAAGCCCCAAGCCCAAATTCGAAATACATCACCCGGGCAAATAAAAACCGTGTGAATAATCCGGCACTCTTCAGGGTGCTGGTCTTTTCCCGTTGGATGTATTCACTTTCCACCGAGCTACGGATCGTTTCATCCACCCGGCTGTTCTCAAAGGAAAGATTCAAACCAAGGTTCATGAAATCTGCCACCACATAACCAATATATGGGTTTACGGTGGATGACAGGCTGGACGTGCGACTGTTGTCATCATCAACATCGGCCCGCAGGCCCTTGTCTTTTTGATCCACCAGGCCAAACGACGCGCCAAAGTTAAATCCCTCACGCTTGGATTTCTTGGCATAAGCCGGGCCGCTGGCCAGCAAGCCTGTGAATATAAGTGTGGATATTATCCGTTTCATGACCGATCCCTCTATTGTTTGCGAGCATCAACCTTTGCCTGCCATTAAGCAAATGCCAGGCCAACGAGCCGGATGCGCGATGCCACACCAATAAAATCCTATAGAATTAGGGGGCTAAGAAGAATCTCAACGGAATGAACCGGGGTTATTACGGATGAAAAGTGTCAACGGGATGGTCACTTTGTAGGGTTTAAAGACAGGGGGGGGCTCACTTCAATACAGCAACTGTTTTAGAGCTAGAGACTCTGAATACACCATGCGATAATGAGAGCCATGAAACCTCATTCATAAAAACAGGCAGGATACCCAAGTGAAAAATTTCTATTCCACGATCATTACATTCACGTTGGGTTTGGTGAGTTTTCCAGCCTGCAAAACACTCAACGTCGGTTCTCAGACCAAAATTGTCGGCGGCTTTGATAATTCTGAATCCGTTCAGAGAGGTTTTTTCGCTTCACTTATCATCGACAGGGACCTATCCAGTCAGAATATTGTAGGCATTTGCGGGGGAACTTTTATCCATGAACGCATCGTTTTGACTGCCGCCCATTGTGTACGCTCCGTCGATAAAGGATTTCACAAACAAATCGTGGTGATACCCAGGACTTCAGAAGAAGACAAAACCACTCCAATTCCTGAAATTCAAGTAATAGGGCAGGTCGTTCATGACGGTTATCCAGGCAAGGAAGGTTATGCGGAGGACGATATTGCACTACTCTTCCTGGAGGATTGGAAGCCAAGATACCCCAACATCAAAGTAACTCCAACTTCCCTCAATACAGATCAAAATCTTGGTACCAGAAACTGGTCTAACCCAACCGTGGCAACAGCGATTGGCTTGGGTAACATGACTTCGATTGGGACAGTCATGGCACCCGTTCCTCAAGCTGCTTTTTTAGACATAACCCCCATTGAAAGCTGCTTGGAATTGCCCGAAATTGCCGAACACAAAGATCGACTTCTGGGAAAATTTCTATGCACCGGGGGAACAGCAGAGGATGGTAAGAGCGTTTGCCTAGGCGATTCCGGCGGCCCCCTCGTGATCGAACAGGATGGACACAATGTCTTAGTCGGCATCGTGAGTGGGGGTAGTCCTAAGGGATGTGCCCAGAAGATGTCCTTCACCCTTTACACGAATGTCGCCCATTACACCCCGTGGATACAGGATAAGATCAGCAATTTTCTCCCGGAGCTTCAACACAAACTGCACCCGCACGATATGATGGCCCATTGCCAAAAAACATTCAGGGAGACCACTGAAGAGAAAAAGACGTTGGATTTTGGCAGGGCCCTCATCAAAAATGAATACTTCGCCGATGATTCTGGGACGAAAGAGGCTATCGTGCAAGGTGCAACCGCGGGAGTAAACCCTCATAAACGATGCTCTATCAATAAAAATAGTGAGCTGTCACGAGAGTACTATTTCAAGGATCCCGACCCCGCATCCCCCAAACCTCAGGAGGTCAAACTTTACGGCTATTCTGTAAACTCTCAAGAGTTGAGGCAATGGCCTGCAATCAAACAAACCAGTATGTTATTCAACTGCAGTGACACATCAGGGACAATCGGGTTTTTGCGGTATTATCCTTTCACAGCTGGTACATACCCATCACCTTTTGGACAAAATGCCAGTTTTCATGCTGATGGTTTTCTCATATCTGATAACAAACCCTATATGGTTGCGCATAAAGTTGCAGACACTGAAATGGCATCGGTGAATTGGAAGTCATTGTGTCAATTTAACTCCGTTCATTTTGAATTGGGCACATCAAGCACCGATGATGCGGCCTACCTCCGCAGCTCGGGAACGGCCATCCCTCAATCCATTTTTGCGTTGCGACCGGAAGATCTCCCGCAGATCACACCCAATTTTCATATTATTATTCACAAAAAATCGGATAAATCAGGGGAAATGACCTTGGAAAACATATCCTCTGTTGATTTGTTCACCTGGAAATTAGCTTGCGCTGAAAAATTGCAGATGCAGTTTCTGGACGAAAGCGTAGCAACTCAAATTTCCCCACTTCCCGAGAAATCTGATCGACCCCTGACCCATGAAGAAACGATCATGTATCTGAAGAAAATTTTATTACGCCCCAAAACTGATGCGTTCGTTGATTTTGGCTGGGAGTCCGAAGTTTTATTCCGTCATCCCCAGGATAGTGGTAGCGCCATTCCTGCCAAGGGAAGCTTAAAATTTAGCTATGCGTTTCCATCCGCGACCAGCCAGCAGGGTGAGCCCATCGAACGTTCATTCAACCATTGTCGTATCAATGGGGAAGCGCCGGTCGTCAGTTATCAATAAATCTCAGGTTGGGCTTGGCACCCTATATTGAATCCACCATAGAACCTCAAGTAACGACTGAATCGCTCAAAGATATTGGGTTGCACCGTACCATTTCACTCGCAGGAGCGATTCACGCGCGATTTTCCACCCAGCCAAAATCACACAAGACACCGGAATTACGTTTCTTTTCAGAAACACAACACATGGCACGCATATTGCTCAAACTCAAGTGAGAGCAAACAATCACCCGTGATGATGACACTCTCATCACGGGTAAAGAGTGACTCGTTTTACCACGAAAGGACCACGCTATGGCCGCCCTCCATGACAAAACACTGCATCAAGATCTGGCCACCAAGTACCCCAAAGCAGGCGTATGGATTGACCATACCAAGGCGGAAGTGGTGGTTCTGCGTGGCGATGAAGTGGATATAAAAACCGTGTATAGCAACGTCGAATCCAAACACCGTGCGATGGGAGGTTCGTACTCTTCCAATATCAGCAGCCATATGGGCAGTGTTTCTGAGCTTAAGATGCATGAAAAGCGCGAGAATGAATTAAAACGATTCTATGAGGATGTGACGGAAGAACTGCGTCATGCGCATCAGTTTTTTATCACCGGTCCGGATGGCGCCAAAAACGAACTAAAAAACGTTTTAAGTCACCACCCTGATGTCCTGAAAAAAATGGTGGCGATGGAAACCAGCGCCAAATTAACCGAACCGCAATTGATCAGCCAGGTGAAACACTTCTTCCAACATTAGCCGCTCGTGTCCCCCCATGGTCCCCGGGTCTGAATTCCCGGGGATGTCTTTTTATGAGATAACTTCGCACACAAATACATGAATTTGTTAATAGACCACGCCTGCGGCATCGTCCAGCACCGCCCGACCCACCTTGACCCCGTCCAGCGAAGCGCTGACGATACCGCCGGCAAATCCAGCCCCCTCCCCGGTGGGGAAAAATCCCGGATGGCTGGCCGACTGCAGGGATTTGTCGCGGTTCATCACGATGGGGGACGAAGTTTTGGTTTCGACACCCGCTACCAGACCGCGGTCATCGAGGTAACCCCGCATCTTTTTGTCATAGTCCACGATAGCCTTTTTTAAACTTTCCACCACAAAGGTCGGCAGAATCTCATCAAGACGGCCGGGTACAATTCCCGGTTTATAACTGGAGGAGAGTTCACCGGTGGATTGACGCCCCTTGAGAAAGTCATTGAGGCGCTGGACCGGGGCCCGGTATTCACCACCGCCGGCATGAAAAGCCGCCTGCTCAATGCGGGCTTGAAAGTGCATGCCGTCCAGAGGATGGCCCCGGAAAAAATCCTCCCTCTGCACATTCACCACCACAGCCGCATTGGCAAAACCGCTGTTGCGGGCATGATAGCTCATCCCATTGATGGCCAGGTGGCCGTCCTGCGCTCCGGTTGGCAGGAGATGCCCCCCCGGACACATGCAAAAAGTCCAAATACCACGCTCTCCCTCGTGAGAGACCAGTTTATATTCCGCTGCCGGCAACAGGCGACACGTACCAAATTGGATCTGATCGATCACTTCCTGCGGATGTTCGATGCGGGCACCGATGGCAAAGGGTTTGGGCGCAATGGCTACCCCCTTGTCAAACAGCATCTGGTAGGTTTCCCGCGCAGAATGGCCGATGGCCACAACCAGATGATCCGTGGGGATAACATCACCGTTGTCGAGAGTCACGAGATAACGAGCTGCGGCACCACCCGACTCAAATGATACCCAGCGCCTTTGAAAGCGGTACTCGGATCCCACGCTCAGGATGTGATCCCGCATCCGCTTGGCAAGGACCATCAGATAATCCGTACCGATATGGGGGTGAGCGTCATAGAGGATCTCGGCTGGTGCTCCAAATCGCACCCACTGCTGAAACAAATAGCGGATCAGGGGATGATTGCGACCGCAGGTCAGCTTGCCATCGGAAAATGTTCCGGCCCCACCCTCGCCGTAGCAGTAGTTGCTTTCAGCGGTAAATTCGCCGCTGCGTCGCAGTCGGTTGACCGTTCGCAGCCGTTGTTCCACCGCCTCACCACGCTCCACCACCACACAAGGTTGGCCAGCCTCCGCCAATACGTGGGCCACAAAGGTTCCGGCCGGACCGCTGCCAATAATGACCGGCTTGTGACGAAATTTAATGCGACCAAGCTCAAGTCCCGCAAATGGATCCGCCACCGCATCCGCATGGGCGGGTTCACAGTTCTGGGAATGAAGGCGTAAGACCGCTTCTTCGTCACGAAGATCAGCCTCCACCTGATAATGATAGACGATGCGGGATTTACGGCGGGCATCGAGGGATTTTTTCAGGATGCGAAACCCCAGAACATCCTCAGAAGGAATGTTGAGGGTTGTCGCAATCGCTTCCCGCAAGTGGTCGTCGGGATTTTCATCCACCACGGGTACGTCGACATTTTTGATGCGAAGGGCCATGACCTAAAAAACTCCTTGGAATCCTGGTTGATGGCATCACGAAGGGATGGGTTGCCAGGGGCAACACACATAACACAATTTGTTAATCCCTGCCAACGGCGCTTGTCGTTCTATTTTAACCGGCTTTATTGAATAACTTCATCAAGTTATCTATACTCCATGACAGGCATTCGAACCCCCAAACCTTGGAGGCACCATGCGGTTCTACCCAGCATTCCGCGGCATCACCTTATGTTTTCTGGTCTTTTGGCTGGGAGCCTTCACCAGCCCGGCTTATGGCGCTCAAGGATGGTCGTGGAATCTCGGCTATCAAAATCCCGCCAATGCGGACTTTGGTGTTAACTTTCTTTATATGGGATCCCGCTTTGGGTTTGAGTTGGGGATCGGCCGCCTGCACCTCGACGCCGAAGACGATGACAATGTCAATGACACCGATGACGACGATAACAGCTCACTGGCGATTGGGGGAGACATTGATCTGAAATACTTTTTTGGCGGCGGCTCCGTGCGTCCCTTCATCCAGGGAGGATTTCTTGTGGGTGTGGGGGGACAGACGGGAGATGATAGTGGATTTGGAGCTGGCACCGGCTCCGGCTTTGGCGGGCTTGGCATCATGGCTGACGCCTCATCATGGTATGTTTATGGCTCCTACAATATCGGGAGCTGGGACTATGACTTCGTGCAAGCCGGGTTGGGATTTGATCTTTAAGCGAGGCTGCCATGGATGATCGCTACCATTACCTGCAGGCGTTCATAGCCGTAGGAGATACCCTTAGTTTTTCCAAAGCCGCCAAATTGATCGGCATCTCGCAACCCACCATCTCCAGGCAGATCAAGATGCTGGAAGACCAGCTTAAATGCTCCCTGGTGATGCGTAACACCCATGCGGTGGTCCTGACGTCACAGGGTCGGGAACTTTATGACAAAGTCAGGCCGGCCTTCCAGAACCTCCTGGAAAATCTGCTGGACATTGAACGGCAATCTCACGAACTGGCGGGGGTCATCCGGGTGGGGACCCTCCAGGAAATTGGGCAGATGGTGGTGATGGATCTTGTTTTAAAATTTCAAAAGCAGCACCCCAAAATCCGCTTTCACCTGAAGTATCAGAAGACGGCGGAAACCCACGAACGCCTGCAGAACGGGCAGTTGGATTTTGCCATCACAGCCATACCGTTCACCACCGAAAGCATCCAGAGTCACCCCCTGTTTTACGAGGAAGCGGTGGTTGTGACCCGCAAGCAGAATACCCTGCTGGAGGAGCGGACGGATGACACCGCCATCCCCTTTGTCATTTATCGAGACGACGATACTTTGATTGAGGGCTTTTTAAGAAAGATCAAACGCATCAAGCCGCAGCAAATTCTGCCGCTGATCATCGTCAACTCCCAATCCTCCATGGTCAAGGCTCTGCTGGCAACCGATGCTTATGCCATCATGCCCTACCACAGCGTGGCCGCAGAGATCAAAGCTGGAAAACTCAAGGTGGCGGCGGAAACCGCCGTACGCAACCGCTTTTACCTGAGCTTTCACGGCGGGGGGCACATCGATGCCAAATGCCGGGCCTTCAAGGAGTTCTTTACAAATTCCAGCAGCGAATTACGCTCCGGCGATTCGTTGGTCTATTTTAAAGACCGTTGATGTGACAGATTTTGCAGGCGCCTCTGAATTTCCAGCAGCTTTTTTTGACGAAACATGCCATCCCCCCACTGGGATGACCACGCCATCATTTCCGCCCGGGTGAGGGGAGGTGCTGTTGCACCCTTGTTCTTGTCCTCACCTTTTGTGGTGAATTGACGGGGACGCAGTCCCTTATGTCCATCCACAAACACCGCACCCCAGACATCGCTGAATACCGGCTTGAGGACGGCGCTCTCGGCGCTGGTGAACCCC
>JAKQGS010000279.1 GCA_029556045.1 Pseudomonadota bacterium
CTGCTGACGCGGCCGGAGTTATTATGACCACCCCTTCCCTGCAGACCCTGCGTCTGGAATGGAGCAAATGGGCGGACACCGCTAAAATCAACGCCAGCAAACAATTGGCGTACAAGACCAGCTTTATCCTGCAGCTGATCAGCCCCACCCTGATATTCTTTGCGGTGAAATACAACATCTGGGCCTCCATCTACGACATGCCGGGCACCACCACCATCCAGGGATACGATCGCGGGACCATGCTGCAATACCAGGCCTGGGTGATGATCGTGGCTTTTCTGGGGCAGGGTTTTCTCAGCACCAATATGGCGCAGGATATCCGCCTCGGGCGCATATCCACCTATCTGATTTACCCGTTTGACTTCTGGAAATTTGAGGTGGCGGGTTACATCGGTTTTCTGGGAGTGCAGGTGGCGGTGGCCACCCTGACACTGGCGGCATTACGTCTGAGCGGGGTATTTCCTGCGCTGGATCCTCTGACGCTCCTGCAGGGGGTTAGCTACACCCTGGTGGTGGGGTTTCTGTGGTTTGCGGTGCAGTATAATCTGGCGCTGGTAGCTTTTTGGTTGGACGAAACCTGGGTGCTGCGGGTGATCTTCATCATGGCTGCTAACTTTCTCTCAGGGGCTATTTTGCCGCTGGAGATGTTCCCCGCCTCCCTGCAGCAGGTGATTGCGTGGTCCCCCTTCCCCTACATGACCCATGTGCCGGTGAAGATTTTGATGGGCACCTATGATGGCAGTCTCCTCCAAGCCTGGGGCGTGATGGTGGGATGGATCATCGTGGTGGCGGCCATGGCAGCCTTCTTCTGGCGGCGCGGCATGAAACACTACACGGCGGCGGGGATGTGATGATCAGCACCATACGTCAATACTGGGAGGTTTATAAAAGCTTTCTGGCCACCTGCTTTGCGGAAGCGGCGCAATTTCGCCTGAACTTTATCCTGATTATCCTCGTGGACGTGGTCTTCTATCTGACCGCCCTGGGCACCGTCGATATCATGTACGATCACGTGGCCCGCATTGGCGAATGGGGACGTTATGACTTCCTGTTTTTTGTGGCCTTTATGATGACGGTGGATCACCTGCACATGACCTTTATCAGCGAGGGGTTCTGGGGATTTGGGGAAGACATCAAAACCGGCAAATTGGACTTTCTGCTGTTAAAGCCGCTGGGCATCGTGTTTAGCGTGTTTTTTCGTTATATCCGCCCATCAACTCTCAGCATCATCTGGGTGCCTTGGGGCATTCTGATCTATTACGGCATCAAGGTGGGACTCACACCCGTGGCCTGGATTCTACTGCCCCTTTGGGTGTTGGCTGCCACCGCTCTGCTGGTGTCGATTGAAATCCTGATCTCACTGGCCACCTTTTGGGTGGTGGACGCCATGGGGGTGACCATGCTGCGAGTCCAGTTACAGCAGGTATCCCGCTGGCCGGATTTTGTTTATCGGTACGGGGCCCGCAAGTTTTTCACCTTTGTGCTGCCGATCCTGCTGGTGGGCAGTCTGCCGGTGCAGTTTCTCCTGGCCCCTCACCGCTGGGAGCTGGCCATCGTGATGGGAGCGGCTCTTGCGATCTTAATCGCCCTGATCCGTTGGGTGCTGGGGCGAGGCCTGCGCCGCTATGAATCGGCGTCTTCGTGATTGGGTTGCTGTCATGGCTAGGGCATTGATGCTAACAGCTGATCCACGCTGGCTTTTAAGCGCGGCAATTCGACTTCAATCACGACCCAAATCGTTTCATAATCCAGGCCGAGGTAATCATGGACCAGAATATTACGAAACCCATGAATCATTCGCCAGGGGATTTCAGTATGTCTAGATTTTAGACCTGAGGACAGTCGTGTCGTAGATTCTGATAATGTCTGAAGGCTTCTCAGGGTTGCATTCCGAACCATTTTATCGTTAAAGAAAGAGTCCCTGCCGTTTTTCACAAAATCAGCAATATCGTCGAGGCATTCTTCTATATGTAGTAAGTAAATGCGTTCATCTTTCATAGGTCGACGGCTTCCTGAAGAACTTGATCTTTGATATGCTGATTAAGTCCTTTTTCTGTCACAATATCCACCTGACAGCCCAGCAAATCTTGAAGATCCATCAAAAGCCCACCTAACTCTAGGGCTGATCTACCGGGCTCTAAGTTAACTAGGATATCGATATCACTTTGAGGACCAGACTCACCCCGTGCAACAGACCCAAAAATGCGAATTTTAATCGCTCCGTATTGCCGCCCTAGGTCGATTATTTGTTGTCTCTTACTTTTTATTTCGTCCAGTTTCGACATATAGTCCCTACCTCTTTCACAGACCTACCATACGGTCGTCCTAAAAGCACTCTTCTCGGGGTGACAAATCCAAGGGGATTCTAACTTTTTCAATTTAATTCGTCCACCATATCAGACATGTGGAAGTCTTCGTGAATGTCTTCCTGACACGGTCGCGCCACCATGGTAGGATACAACATTCCGCACATTTAAATCCCCACAGGAGCCTCTCATGCCCGTACAACTCGACAAGCTCCTGCAGGAAATCCAGGAGCTGGAAAAACGCATCACCCAGGAGTTAAAGGCTCGTCGGGAGGAATTCCACTACCACCTTGAAAAGGGAAAAGTGACCTTTGAAAAAGAGGTCCGCCGCCAGCATCGCCGGGTCAAAACCGGTATCCTGCGATATCTGCGGGACGCCAGTCTGCTCAACATTCTCACGGCCCCTGTCATCTATTCCCTCATCGCTCCTGCCCTGGTGATCGACCTTTGGGTGCAGATGTATCAGGCGGTGTGTTTTCCGGCTTACGGTATTCCCCGTGTGGTTCGACGAGACTTTTTTGCTCTTGACCACCGCAAGCTGAGTTACCTCAACGCCATCGAAAAGTTTAACTGCATCTATTGCAGTTACTTCAACGGCCTGGTGGGTTTTATCCGGGAGGTGGGCTCCCGCACCGAACAATATTGGTGCCCTATCCGCCATTCCCGCTCCAACCTTTACCGCAGCACCCGGGACAAGCACTATTTTGATTACGGGGACGCGGAGACCTTCAAACGAAGCTACGAAGCCAAACGGCGGCAATTTGAGGACATCGTCAAAAATGACGACGACACCCCTTGAATTGAAACTTGATCACACCCTGAAATTGTGGGATCGTAAGCGATTGAATTAAACAAGGGTGTAACCTTCCGGTTACAGGAATGGCATGGTCGGGCCGCCACTGCAGTAATTTGTCTGTTGGACTTTTACTGGAGAAACCATGGCTTCCAAGCAATCGCGCCCCTCATCCCCCACAAAAACTCCTCCCCCTGGGACCTGGAAACCGGCGCGACACGCCGTGAAAAAGATCATGTTGCCCGTCGAACGCTTTCTGGCGATTGAGTCCGCCAGCGGTATCCTGCTGATGGTCATGGCCCTCGTGGCCATGTATTGGGCCAATTCTTCCTGGTCGGATACCTATCATGCGTTGTGGCGTACGCCGGTCGTCATGAGCATTGGCAACTTGAGTTTTGCAAGAGACATTCATTTTTGGATCAATGACGGGTTGATGACCATCTTCTTTTTTGTGGTTGGCCTGGAGATCCGTCGTGAAATCCATCGCGGCGAACTCAGCAGCCTCAAGCGTGCGGCTCTACCGTTGGCAGCGGCACTGGGGGGCATGCTGGTGCCAGCCGCGCTCTATCTCGCATTCAATGGCGACAAGCCCAGCGCCATAGGCTGGGGTGTGCCGATGGCCACCGATATCGCCTTTGCTGTCGGCGTATTGACCCTGCTTGGCAACCGGGTGCCCCCGGCATTGCGGGTGCTTTTGCTGGGTTTGGCAGTGATTGACGATATTGGCGCTATCATTGTCATCGCTTTGTTCTACTCGGGAGCCTTGTCCCTTCACGGTTTAGCCGTTGCGGTGGCAGGCATTGCTCTGCTGATCCTGATGCAAAAGGTTGGCATTCGGTCACCCTGGGCGTATGTGGTTCCTGCCCTCATCGCTTGGGGTGGCACCTATGCCGCCGGCATTCACCCGACAATTGCTGGTGTTGTGGTCGGCCTAATGACGCCGGTGACGGCATGGTATGACGCAGAGGCGTTTTTGGAACTGGTGCAGGAAAGGCTGGCTGGAATTCGCAACAACATCATGGGGCCGGAGGACGCCCTGCTGCCAGATCTCGCAGACATCAGTGCCGCCCGCAGCGAAGTGATCTCCCCCGTGGAGAAGATCCAACATGCCCTACACGGATGGGTATCCTTTGGCATCATGCCGCTTTTCGCGCTGGCCAATGCTGGCGTGCCCCTGGGTAATGCATCAATCGAGGGTGATGGACTCTTTGTCTTTTTGGGAATTATGCTTGGGTTGCTGGCCGGGAAGCCCCTGGGGGTCATGCTTTTATCCTGGCTCTCCTGCCGTATTGGATTGACGACACTCCCGGCTGGCGTCAAGTGGTCGCATATTGCGCTGATGGGCATGTGCGCCGGTATTGGGTTCACCATGGCTATTTTTATCGGGCAGCTGGCTTTTCCCCCTGGTCCTCTGCTTGAAACCGCCAAACTGGCGATCCTGTGCGCGTCGGTGGTGGCGGGGGTCATTGCTATAGTGATGGGGTTTATCGGGGCAAAACATGCCGCAGACCAGCCGGCTTAGCGCATCCATAAGATGAAGCCAGCGTTCGTTCTAAAACGCTGGTGTCCATACCGGCACACTCCTTGCAGACTGTGAAAACCAAAACCATTTGGGAGTCATTCCCGCGCGATTTGGCACAACACTGGAACAAAGGAGACTTGTCATGTCCGAAGTAACATCGATTGAACGCACCCCCAGCATGCCCCGCATCAACGAGCCCGCGCCGGATTTTTCCGCCCCCAGCACCGCTGGCACCATCAAACTTTCTGACTACAAAGGGAAATGGGTGGTTTTATTCAGTCACCCGGCGGACTTCACCCCAGTGTGTACCACCGAGTTTATGGGTTTCGCGAAAGCCACCAAACAATTTAACGACATGAACACCCAGTTGATCGGTCTGTCCATCGACAGCGTATACAGCCACATTGCCTGGGCTCGTAGCATTAAACAAAATTTTGACGTGGAGATCACCTTCCCCGTCATCGCGGATCTCAGTATGGATGTTTCGTCCAAGTATGGCATGGTTCACCCTGGCGCCAGTCAAACCGCGGCGGTGCGGGCGGTGTTTGTGATTGACCCAAAACAAACGATCCGCGCCATGATGTACTACCCCATGACCACCGGCCGCGACATCAACGAGGTTGTCCGCCTGGTGCAGGCCCTGCAGATGAACGAGGAAAAAGGCATGGCCACCCCGGCTGGCTGGCATCCCGGCGATCAATGCATCGTCCCACCGCCACAAACCCTGAAAGATGCGGATGCTCGTATGAATTCCGACTACGATGTGGTGGATTGGTATTTTTCCAAGACCAAAAAATAGGGGATGGGGGGCCGCTCCTCCACCCCTCTACGACCCTACCCAGGGATGGGTAGGGTTTTTTAAATTTGGATGAGAATCACCGGTCGCCAGGTGGGGGGAGCTCGCCAGAGTGCTGACAGAATACAAGACGACACTTTTACATTAATTTCTATTCACTATTTTAATCTAATTGACACTTTTAATATATTTGTTTATTAATCCGGCGATAATTATGAACCCGGAGGAAATGTGAATAAATATATAATATTATTTGGTATTCTGGCCTGCACAAACGGGGGCTGCTCCTCACCCCTGGCGAATTCAAAGACTCAAGCCCTAACCCAACCAGTTTCCAGGGGAAACCTTGAGGAAATCACCTGCTCCCCTGCCGAAGGCGAATACCAAATCTTTGGCCTGATTCAAGAGTCCAGCATGAAAGAGCCAACAGGCCTGCCATTTAAAAACAACTTTGAACTCAATGGACAGCAGGAGGATGCAGAAGCCTGGATCCGCTTTGATACCTGCCTGAACATGGCGGATGAAACAGCGACCCTGAAACGGGTGGTGCGTCGCGCTCCCTCCGCGGGTGCATGGTCGATCTTACGGTATTACAACTTTGTCCCAGCTGAAAATGTGGCTGACCGCGGTCTGTATCTGGCGCTCTTCGGTGATATCTCGCAACTGAAAATGACCTTTATCAATCAAACATATCCGGATCAGGGATTATTGCTTATGGGGCACACCGACGGGCAAGGCCAGGCGGTGGTTACTTTTTCACCCTTTGAAATCGCTGTCGGGGATCCCCTTTTGGTGGCACAAACCGCCATCAATGGCCAGATATTTGATGGTCAGGTCTCATTTGGTGCGCTCCTGGCGGGAGATCCCGGCATTCGCAAACGGCATTTAAACCGCAAGAGAATCAGCGTCGGACATGTGACCATGGAACTGGTCTATGAATATGCGGGAACACCAGGACGTTATGTGACCTATTGGTTCCAGTCGGTTAAAATCGTGGACAACAATCCTGCGCTCCCCCAACCAATCGTGCTGGAGGCCAAGGGCGACAAAGAAATCGAAACTCACGCCAAAACGCTGTTTTCCCATCATGGCCTGAATGATTCATTTACTTTCGTGTTTCCGGAAGCCACCTTTGGGATCCGCAACAACCAGGGTACGTTTATGACGGTTGACTATGCCGATCCGTCACTGGACGAGATCAAGCTTCCGGCCCCCTGCGGGTGGGTGCATCTCTGTGGCGATGATTTTTGAAACCAGAGGGTCATAGACTTTCTTGTTGGTAGAGGGTCAAATGCTAAGCCTCCGACGGCTTAGCATCCCCTTACGATGCGATTCCTGACACTGGGGGAAAAGCCTGGCTCCGTCGATAAGCGATAACCCGCAATAATTCTACGCAGCTCCGACTTTCTCCTCGGCTTCCCAGATATCAAAGCTTGCTTGTAGATTCATCCACATTCTTGGTGAAGTTTTAAGAACCCTGCCAATCAATACGGCAAACTCTGCGCTCATCGCTCTTTTGCCATTGATCAACTCATTAAGTTTTGTCTGCATTGTGCTTTTCTTAATCTTCTTAGGGCTGGCAGAAACCAAGGCATCTGCAAACTCAGATTGTGTATAACCAAGTTCATCGAGCCACATGCGCTTCAAAATAGCGCCCGGATGGGAAGGTCTGCGCTCAGGCCTGTTCTTCTTATAATTTGCCATAATAACACCTCCGGTCAGTGGTAATTTTCCACTTTCACTTCGCAAAATTCATTTGCCACATACTTAAAGGTTATCCTCCAACCCTCAGTTTTATGAATATCAATGGCATATTCATCTTTGCGATGACCTTTTAACTTATGCAAACGAAGGCTTGGCGGAAATCCCTCAACTTTGAGGTCTTCCATATTATCTACGGCATCCATAATGTCGAGTAAATCAACCGCCCTCTGCCAATACTGTTTAGGAACCGATTTTGCACGCCCTTTGTGAAAGAGGTCAGCCGCGGCCTTGTTCCCAAAATTCCTAATCACAACAGCCCCAGATATTCGCATCGAGTATACTATATTACGGTATAACAGTAATTTCAACAAAAAATGAGATTCAATCAGGGAATATCCGATGTATAAAAACGCGGGGTATAAGCCCACCCGGTGTTTGGGTGGGGTTCTCTCGCCCAGGAGGTGGGCGTCAGGCGACGTAACGGGAGCGATACCGCTCGGCAATATTCTGGGTATCCAACACAATCAGATAATCGATGCAGCGAAACTTGCGGTCCAGTGCCGCCGGGGAGCAGATTCTGGCACCCGCGCTCAAGTAACTGCGTAGGAGAGCAGGGATGGCAGCAGCTTGTGCCTCCGTTGCGTTTGTAGACTCCTCGCCCGTGGATGCCGCTTTGAACTGGTATTCCGGGCGCACGCCAAACGACAGAGAATCGTGTACCTGGCCGTTTTTAACAAAGGATTGATAAACAGCGTCGCTTTGAACCGGGCAGGTGGTCTGGATGCTGGCACAGCCAAACAGGTACCCTGCGCCGATCTTCTGCATGTACTGGGAAATCCCCTTCCACAGCAGGCTGATCACCGCACCGGTGCGATAGTTCTTGTGAATGCAGGCCCGGCTGAGTTCGATCTTGACGTCAGGGGTGGCGACAAAATCTTCAATATGAAATTCACTGGCAGAATAAAAAATCGGGGAGTGCAGGGATGAAATGACCCGGTAGCTACCCACGATCTTATTGAGGCTGGTATCCTTGACCACCAGATAATCCGCATAACGGTCATAAGCATCCCGATCGCTGCGGAAGGTGAAGCGCCGTCCGGAAAACTCCTTTAGAAAAACCTCACGCCGCAGCTCCATCACTTCCTGCAGTTCCGTGTAGGTTTCGATCGTTTTAACTTCCAAATTTTTGTACTTGAAGGAAAGATCGACTTTGCGGGGAAAACGACGCTCCAACCCCCGTGGCATCAGACGCGGACGAAAGATTTCCCGTGACTCCTGAAACAAGCTTGTAAAGATCATCATGGTCCAATCCTCCTGAAGTGATGGTGCAATCGTAAGGGAGAGATCGGTTGCTAAGATGAAGACCGTGTGAAATGTCAGTGAAAACACAAGAATTCAACGAATGTTTACACATCCTTCATGGAGCCATAACCATAGTTTAATGAGACAGCGGCCATAAAATTCCCTAAAATCCGGCAAAGATCGTTATGGTTCGGGGGTTCTGTCATGTCTTTGCGTATGTCCCAACGGATCGATGTTTTTCTACGGCTGGCTCTCGTGCCGCAGTTAATGGTGGGTTACAGCCTGGCGGTATTGACACTGATGATGATTCAGTCCCAGAGTCACTCCCCCCATCGCTGGATACTTCGGCTCTCGCAAGTGTTCAGTCGCATCTGCCTGCGGATCCTGCGGATCAGGGTCAGCACAAGCGACTTTGAGCGCATCACCAAGCCCCACGCCAGACCTAAACTATTGGTGGCCAATCACCTGTCCTATCTCGACGTCCTGGCCATGTATTCCATTCATCCGGCGGTTTTTGTCACGTCGGTGGAAGTACGGGATACCCCGGTATTGGGCCAGTTGTGCCGCCTGGGTGGCTGCCTTTTTGTAGAACGACGCAAGATTTGGAATTTACCTCAAGAGGTGCGTAACCTGACCACCGCCTTGGACCGGGGCTACGACGTCGTGCTGTTTCCGGAAAGCACCACCACCGATGGCTCCGCCATGATGCCCTTCAAGTCGTCGTTGGTGCAGGCGGCGGTCCAAGCGGGGGCCGAGGTGCAGCCCGTGGTGATCAACTATCGGGATGCGCGGGGGCAACGGCTGACCCTCAGCAATCGGGACGATTATTATTGGTATGGGGATATGACGTTCACCCCCCATCTCCTACGTGTCCTGAGTGGTGGGGGGGTGCGTCTTAGATTGACGGCTTTGGAGCCTCTCTGCGCCCAAAAGCTACCGCAGCGAAAACAGCTGACCCGGCGGGCCGAGGCCGCCATCGCGGCGGCCTTTGAGCCCGTCAGGGTTTAAAAGGCCTGTTTGTAACCCACCATGTAGGTGCGCCCCACCAGATCATAGAGTTCCTGGCGGGTGGCGGCCGGCTTACGATTGCCCAGGTTTTGCACCCCCAGCGAGAACTGTCCGCGCCACGACGTGGCGTAGGACGCCGTCCAGTCAAGGGTGCCATAGTATCCGATATCACCTTGCGGCTGCGGGGCAATGGTGGTGCCCGTCAGCGTAGTTTTATAAGCATCCCGGCCGTAGCCAAGGCTGGTGGTATTGCGCCAGCGTGGTTTCATAAACCGCCCGATAGCATCCTGCTCCTGCGCGGTGGGAAAGTCCTTGTAGCGGTTTTTCACCTGCACACTGTGGGTGGTCTCGACCGTAAATTTTCCAACCGCCGTGTTCGGATCGAAGCGGATCCCCAGATCATATCCCGCGAGATTTTGCGTGGAGATATTCTGCTTGGGGGCGATCACCTGCTTATCCAGCAGATTGCCGTCTTCATCCCGTTTGATCTGAATGCCGTACTTGCTCACGTCTTCGCCGCGAGCTTCCGCTTCCGTCACCGCCCCCATATCCAGGCCAATGGCGTTTTCCAGGGTCAGGGCCCAGTAATCGGCGCTGAAACTGAGGGAAGGCAGCACCTGCACCACTGTCCCTACGTTAAAGGATTTGGAGCGTTCTTCCTCCAGGTCCTCATTACCGCTCTCAATAATGGAAATCCCCTGAGCACGGCAGGTGGCTGGATTGTCCTGTCCCGCGGCACGATCCCGCTGGCAGGCCACCGTATCGATGAAACTACGATACTGCTGGCTTTCGTTACGGTGCAGATCCTGCAGGGACGGGGCTTTAAAACCCAGGCCATAGGAGGTGCGCACCATCATGGCGCTAAACGGCACCCATTTCAGAGCGGCTTTCGGTGTGGTGGCATCCCCAAAATCGGAATAATGGGAATATCGAGCGGCCAGCTGCATTTCGAGGGTATCATGCAGTGGCACCCCCAACTCCGCGTATGTGGATGTGCCGCTGCGGCTGCCAGCCCCGGAGGTGCCGTGGTTGGCAAACGTCTGGTTGGTGGCGGTCTGGATATCCACGGAGTCGCTGAATTCTTCGCGAATGGTTTCTGCCCCAACCGCCAGGGACACGGGACCCGATGGCAGATCAAACAGGGAGCCCGTGGCACGGACATCCGCCTGCTTCACTTCTGTCACCATCTTTTCCCACGGTTGAAACCGTGCCGCATCCAGGGACCCCCGCTCACCCGGAGCCGCCAAGGGATTAAAATCTCCCGACTCGATCAGCTCCCGCATTTTTTCCTTCAGGGCTGAGCCGCTGACATAGATCTCGGTATTATTCATCCGGCTACGGCTGGCGGCCACCTCCCAGTCCCAATCGCCTGCCAGCGGTCCACGCAGACCACCCATCAGGTCAAAGGAGGTGGCTTCAATCACATGCTGCTCGTGTCCCAGTTCATTCAGGCGATAACGAATCCGCAAATCTGATCCGGCCTCCACTCCTGGCATCGGGCCACCGTCGGGGCCCATGGTGTCTGCCACGGAGGAGGGGATCAGAAAAGGTGCCGTATCCGCCGGAGGACCCCACTCCCAACGAACCCGTTTGCGGGTGGCCCCAAAGCGGGTGAAGAGCTTT
>JAKQGS010000294.1 GCA_029556045.1 Pseudomonadota bacterium
AGGGATAACCTGCGATGTGGTGGTGTTTACCAGCTTTTCCAGTGACCACATGGCGCGTCACGGCACCTCCCGGGCCTATTTCCAGGCCAAGTGGAACCTTGTCCGTCAGGCTGCACCGACCGCCACCATTATCGCCCCGACCGACGTCTGGCAAGCCGCCCAGGAATTTCAATGTCCACTGCCAAAACCTCCCCAGAAGACGTTCGTGCTTGCGCCCTCCGCCCACAAACCCTGCGCCATCTCCGGCTCTCAGCAAATCAAAATTGCTCCCGAAGGGTTGTTCCAGGGTGAACGTAAACTTGGCGTCTTTGATAGACCGGCTCTGACGAGCAGCGTCAATCGCCTCAACGCCGCCTTTGCATGCCTCGGGTTGGAAGCGTTGCTGCATCAAAATGCCGCCACTACTCTGGAAGACCTGCGGGATTTCCGCACCCTACCCTTTCGCACAGAGCTGATCGGCACGTGGAATGGTTTTCCGATTATCAACGACAGCAAGTCCACCAACGTGGATTCCACCCTGGTGGCCTTGGGGGAACAAGCGGGGCCGGTCATCCTTCTGCTTGGAGGACGTGGTAAAGGCGATTCATATGCACCGATATTGAGGTTTCGCGATAAAATCTCCTCTGTGGTCATATTTGGGGAAGACGCCCCTGCCCTGGAAAAGGACCTAGGGACATCCGGGCTATCTATACGCCGATATGATACTCTTAAGGCAGCTATCAGCTCACTTCCGGAGTTCTTGGCTCAGAAGCCCGGAGCGGTATTGTTTTCCCCGGCTTGCGCCAGTTTCGACGAGTTCAAAAACTATGAACATCGTGGGCAATTTTTCACAGAAATGATCCAGCAAACCTTTCGCGATAGGCGGGAGTATGAAAGTACAAAAGCACTCAATTGATCCTCAAGAACGCTTGCAGATTGGGCAACACCTTCTTTTTGTCGCCCTATTGCTAACCGGCATTGGTCTTTTGATTATTTTTACATCCTCCAGCATTCCTGCCTCCCAAAAATTTGGTGATGCCTTTCACTTTTTCCGCAAGCAGGCGGTGATGGCACTGGTGGGCATGTTTTCCGTGTATTTTATTTTTAAGTTGCCATTCCGCTTTTACGAAAAAATGGTTTTACCCCTCTTGGCTCTTTCCCTTGGTTTATTAAGTTTGACCCTCATTCCGGGTATTGCCCACAAGGCCAATGGTGCAGCCCGTTGGGTCTCACTTGGGGGGCTGACGTTTCAACCCGCCGAGTTGGCCAAACTTTCGATGGTGTTTTTCCTGGCTAAGAGCTTAAGTCGCCCCCATAACGACATTAAAAATTTTAAGAGCGGCGTTCTGCCAAATCTTCTGGTTTTTGGTGTTTTTGGATTCCTGCTCATGTTGCAGCCGGATTTTGGCTCCACCATACTGATTTCGCTCGTGACCTTTGTGATGCTTTTTACCGCTGGATTGCCTCTCCGTTATGTTATGGGCTCCTGCGTCTTGGGGATGTTGGGTATGGCGCTTGCCATCTGGAAAGCGCCTTATCGTATGGCCCGTCTCACGGCATTCCTGGATCCATGGCAGGACATTCAACGGGGAGGATTTCAGATCATTCAGAGTTATCTGGGCTTTCAAAACGGCGGATTGCTGGGGTTAGGCTTGGGAGAGTCCCGACAGAAACTCTATTTTTTGCCAGAAGCCCATACGGATTTCATCCTGTCGGTGATCGGTGAAGAGCTGGGGCTATTGGGAGTGTTGTTAGTCATTGGTCTTTTTGCTTATCTCACCTGGCTTGCCTATCGCATCACCATGTTGCAGAAGAACAATTTCCGCAAGTTTTTGGCTTGCGGCTTATCCCTATTGATCACTTTACAGGCCAGTATAAATATGGGAGTAACTATGGGGTTGCTGCCCACCAAAGGCATCCCTCTTCCCTTTGTCAGCAACGGGGCCAGTTCATTGGTGGTGTTTTTGGTCATTGCAGGTCTTCTGGCGAAACTTGGAATGGAAGGTGAAGAAATTGCAAAGGAAAAAGTCGCTTGAAGAACCCCTCCACTTTATTGGAATCGGCGG
>JAKQGS010000298.1 GCA_029556045.1 Pseudomonadota bacterium
CCTGAGGCCCCCAAGATGGCCACACTCATGATTAAAATCAAAGAGGAAGCCATTATTAAAAAATGCGGCACCCTACCGAAGTTGATCTTCAAATACTCCTACCAGGGCAAGATGGGAGAAGGGGAGATCAGCTACAAGGATCAGTATGGTATGGCTGAAATCAAAGACTTGGTGGCCAACAAAAAGGACAACCTGTCTGTGGAAGTATACCAGGGCACCAACCTGAAGTTCTCCGTGAAATTTGAAGGTTTGATACTTGCGGAAGGGGCCAGCGCCATCGAGGTCGCCGACCTGAAATAGTCATCGCTACGAAGCGTCATCCTGGAGCCCTGACGGGCGGGATGACGTTTTTGTTTATTCTTCCAGACGTAGCTCTTCGCGTCCAAGCTCGTTGCCATCCCGATCCACGATCAAAAGTGTCAGGTTTTTCAGCCTGGCTTCGGCTGGGATGTCCGCAAAGGTGAGGACTGACTTGCGAAACCTGCGTGCGGCAAAGCTTTCGCCCTTACGATAATCATCAATTTGAAGTTCACCCGTGACGGTCAAACCCTGTGGGTAGGTGGTCCGCGTCGTCTCACCATTGGCATTGGTATAAGTCAAGACTCCCCAAAAATAGCCTCTGGTTTGACCGGTGCGGCGGTTTTGCATGTCGAAGCGAATCACCGCAGCTCCTTCGCTTCGCTCATGTTTAAGGCCTTGGATCGCCAGGGCCGATTCCGGCACGGCCGCGGGATCCTGTGGGGCGGCCTTTGGCGGGGCTGATTCAGTTGTGGAGGCCACGACCGCCTGGGGGTTGGTCTCTTCAGGCAAGGCTGCGGCAACAATGGCGGATGTTCCTGCGGAAGCCGCTACAGCTGCCGCTGTGTCTGGAGGTATCGGTGCTTCCACCATCGGTTCCGGAGGCAATTCCGGCGCGTAGACCAGGGGAACCGGTACGCCAACAGGACTGATAGGTTGTGTGGGAGTGCTGATGTCGGTGATCGGATGCGTCTTTTGGTCAATCCCCTCATACGTGAGCTGCTGCTCAAGGATATTCGCTTTGGTCTCACGAATTTTAGTTTTTAGCTTGTGGTTCTGTGACATGCCGTAGACCATCAGCGGAACGCTGGCCACGGACCAAAAGGCCACAAAACTAAAAATAGCAGCCCATATTTTGGCCCGGAGCAGGGGCACATGGTCATAAAAGGTTTTTTGGGCATTAAAGTAGTAAAGCACCGTCAGGAAACGGTCTTCTCGTGTTCTGACGCCGGTGCGTTTAGGCCTGCCACCCCAAAGGGCCATCACTAAATCCCCGTCTTCGTGATCCAACGCCTTTACTGGCGCTGGCTTCAAGTCAATTTTTTTAAATAACGATTAAGTTGGGGCTAGGCTAACACCCGTGACGGTGAAAGGCAAGACTGGATTCAAGGGTTCATCAATTGCTGAAAACCTGGGTTCCCCACCACCACCCATTGACCTTGACGGCGCTGGCACCAAGGGTTCGATAGCCCTTCAGCATCTGCGCCCGGTGTCCGGGGGAGTTGATCCATTGGTTCACAAAGGCGCGGCCCACGGCATCTGCCGAGGAAAAAGGGCCGGGGTTCATGGCAACGTTTTCCCCGATAAAAGGGGGGCTGGAGGTTTGGAATTTTTGACCATAAACCTGTGGGTAGAGGCTTTGGGAGGCGATCCCATCGTGGCTGATGGCGCCTGTTTTGCCCATTTCTAAAGACCAGTAGCGAGCGATGTAGGAAATACGCGGATCATGTCGTAAGTCCCCGAGCCCATTTTGCGCACGGAACTGATTGGTATATTTCGTAATTGCTTCTTCAATGGCGCATTGTTCGGTTTGATTGTCGACGCATTCCAGGCTGGATGCTCCGGTGTTGGTGGTTCCGGTGGTTTGCGTCGAGGGAACATTGGTGCTGGGGACCGTGGTGCTATCGCCGGAGCCCCCGGCGGCACCGGAGTCGCCGGCAATCGGGTCATAGGGGTTCTGATCCACAGGTAAGGCGCCGTTAGTATTGGGGGATTTGTCGTCTTTGCCGGGGGTGCCAGTATTCACGACAGGGACAAATTGATTGCCGCCTTTGTTGCCGCAGGCAACGAGGCTTAAACACAGGGCTATTCCCCAAATCTGACGCATGGTCTCCCCCGTTAAAGTCAGATAAAATATATGCTGTTGCTTATGGTGCAATTTTTCGACCATAATTCATGGGAGGAATTTCAAGGGTTTATCTGCTCAAAACCTGTCTAAAGCCATGATACTGACCAGGGTTTAAACAGCGATGGCCCAAACCCATTTTCTTTGAGCCAATGCGATGGATTTTCCGGTTGGTACTTCGTTTTATTTTATCATCCTGTGTCTGGTCGGTGGCTATGGCCTGGCTCGTAGCGGGGTCTTTCCTGTGGGAGCGCACCGTGTTCTCAATCTTCTGGTGGTCTATGTGGCACTGCCGGCCATGGTCCTCATTGAGATCCCGGTAATTCTGCAGCAGAAAACATGGTCGGTCTTATGGATGCCAGCCCTCATGCCATGGCTTTTTTTTGGTTTATCTTGGGTGTTTTTTGCCACGATTGGCCATCTGCGTCATTGGGACCGGAGAACCACTGGAGCATTGGTGATGACGGGGGGCCTCAGCAACACCTCGTTTGTAGGTTTTCCCCTGTTAGAAGCTTTTTACGGACCGCAGTCCCTGGCTACGGGATTAATCGTGGATCAGGCCGGATCATTTTTGGTGTTATCAAGTTTGGGCACAATGGCGGCCGCCTATTACGCGGGGCACCGTGAAGATCCCCTTCGAATGATGGGGCGGGTGGTCAAATTCCCCCCTTTTTTAGCCCTGATTCTCGCTTGTCTCTTGACGCTTTCGGGCATGCAGTGGCCCATCAAGTCCTATTTGGGACGCTTCGCAGATTTGTTGATCCCACTGGCCCTGCTCAGTGTGGGGACCCAATTGGGTTGGGAGTGGGCCAGCATCCGGTGCCGCCTGCGCACCGTGGCTCTCGGCCTGGGCTGGAAGCTGGTGCTGGGACCTGCAGTGATCTTTTGGATTTATTGGCATGGGTTTGGACACCAAACCGAAGAGGTTAAAATCACTATCGCGGAAGCCGCCATGGCTCCCATGATCACGGGTGCCATTGTGGCGATGGAGCACGGACTCGACAGCGAATTGGCTTCGCTGATGTTGGGGCTCGGTATTCCGCTCTCGCTGGTGACTGTGGGAGGATGGGTTTATTTTATGAATTTCTAGAAATGCTTCTAGGCGGAAGCTTGAGAAACCAGGAAATATGTTCCGTCACTTGTGCCGGACTGTCCATATGGACGTGATGCCCTCCCGCTGCAGTTCGCGTCGTTAAGTCGGTCAACCATTGGCAACGATCCAGGATATAGTCCCAACTGCGATCCTGCGCCAGAAATCCCCGATCTCCCTGTATCAGCAGCGTCGGGCAGCGTACGGCTCTGAGAAAGCCGGCCACCTGTTCTTCCGTCAGACGGAGAAGTGTTGGTCGCTTCAGACGGGCATCCGTGCGCCATATCCACCCCTGTGGTGTTTGTTTAAGGTTACGCAACATCAGCAGTTGGGCATTGGCAGCAGTGAGATCACCCACCTTCTGACGCAGACCTACCACATCCGCCAGGCTTGGATACGGCTCAGGTGGCTGTTCTTCCGTCTCCCACCGACTATGCAGCGCTTGTCGTAGTCTTTGGGGTGCATCGTTCGCTTCGCACGTTAACGGCCCCAGTCCTTCGATCAAAACCAATTGACTGACCTGCTCGGGAAATGTTCCCGCCACCAAGGGGGCAATGCCAGCCCCCAGGGAATGTCCCATCACAGCATAGCGGTCCCATTGCAGCACCCGCGCGACTTCCGCCACGATGCGCACATAATCCACGTAGTGATATTCTGCCCCAAGCGGCAGATGCTGTGAAAAACCATGTCCCGGCAGATCGATCGCCACCACATGGCAGGCCTGCAGATCGGCAAAAAGTGGCTGAAAACTTTCGCTGTTGTCCAGCCATCCATGTAAGGCCAGGATTTTGGGCCCCAGCGGGTCCCCAAACTGCTGAGCCGCGATTTTCAGATCGCTGTGGGGTAGCTGCAGGGTGATTTCAGGCATGGTGGCTCCCCATTGACTCCGTTGAATCCGATCGTGGGAACATCATAACGATTTTCGGAGCGAAGCCAAATGAAAAGCGGGGCTTTGCAAGGCCCCGCCATGAGGTTCCGGAGGAAGCTAGAAGCCATCTCCTAAATACGCTGGCGTTGTTGCTTGGTCGGCTGCGGTCCTCATTGAGGTCTGACTCAACTGCGGTCCTCGCATCCCGTGCGCCTAGCCATCCTATTTATGAGACGACTTCTAGTCTCACAGCTTGCGCTGCTCGAGGTCGAATAACTCGTCGATCAATTGAGGAAAGAGGTCCTCAAAGGTATCGCGATCCAGCTGGTTGGAGGCCATCGGTTGCAGCTTTAACTGCAGATCTTCTGAAAGAAAGGGCAGGGCACGATTCAATTGATCAGCCGTCAGGTTTAACTCCGAAGCGACCATATCGGCGGAAAGGTCACGGTCGTAGTATTTGAGGATCCCGTTGATGCCGCCACTGCCGTCTTTAGCCAGCAGGCGGGATTCGGCGATGGTGCCGAGAATCGATTCATTGTCTTTTTTCATCTGAGCATCGATTTTGGTCTGTTCCGGATGGAGATTCAGCACGGTTTTAACGACATCATCGGTGAACAGGTCTGAGGCGATACTGCGGCTCATGTTATCCCGTAGTTCGTCCTTTGCAGGCTTTAAGCCAGCGCCATGACACCCCAGGCAGGATACCCCTGCGTCGATACGGCCTTGATCTTCGCGGTTATTGGCGTCGAAAATCACATTGGGGTTGGCTGCTTCAATCAGGTTTCCGTTACGGTCAAACAAACCGAATCCCACCAGACCGTTGGGGAGGGAGTACATCACACTGTGGTTGTCGGCCCGGAAGGCGGTGATACGCTGATTATTGCGGCCATTGACATCACCGATATTCGGGTTGGGGCCGAAAGGAGACACAAAAATATTGCGGCGATTGTCCCCATCTTGTCGTGCAAAATCATAACTCATCCACACAAAACCATCCTTGCTTTTGTGCCGTTCCAGCATGCGGTTAAAGATGGATTTTTTCGACCCGCCGGCGCCGATCCCCACCCGCATGACC
>JAKQGS010000315.1 GCA_029556045.1 Pseudomonadota bacterium
TGACCGGTGTCATTCTCGCTATGGCCCGTGCGGTGGGTGAAGCGGCCCCTTTGATCCTCCTCGGGGCTCTCAACTTCATCACCTTTGTTCCCCAGACCCCCATGGACGGGTTTACCAGTCTGCCGGTGCAGATTTATAACTGGGCATCGCGGCCGCAGCAGGAGTTCCATGAATTGGCGGCCGCTGGCATTATCGTCCTGCTGGCGTTTTTGATGCTCTGCAACTCGATCGCCATCATTTTGCGCCTTCGTTATCAAGAAAATAAAGGGTGAGATAGTGACGCAATACAAGGCCATTCTTGAAACCACATCCCTGAATCTCTTTTATGGAGATGCTCACGTCGTGAAGGATGTCAGCGTGCGTTTTCCGGAAAAGAGGGTGACCGCTTTGATTGGCCCCTCCGGTTGCGGTAAGAGCACCCTTTTGCGGACCTTTAACCGCATGAACGATTTTATTGATGGCTTTCGCGCCGAGGGGGCCATCCAATATCGCGGACATGATATCTACCACAACGATATTGATGTCACCGAAATCCGTCGTCGTGTGGGCATGGTGTTTCAACGCCCCAATCCCTTTTCTTCATCCATCTACAAAAATATCTCCTGGGGTCCGTCCATCAATGGCTACAAGGGGAGTCTGGATGAACTGGTGGAAACATCCCTGCGCAAGGCTGCCCTTTGGGACGAGGTGAAGGACAAGTTGAACTCCAGCGGACTGGCCCTGTCCGGTGGGCAGCAGCAGCGCCTTTGTATCGCCCGCGCCATTGCCATGAATCCGGAAGTGATTCTGATGGATGAGCCCTGCTCAGCCCTTGATCCGGCGTCCACTGCAGCGGTGGAATCGCTGATTCTGGAGCTCAAGGAAAACTATTCGATTGTGATCGTGACCCACAACATGCAACAGGCTGTGCGGGTCTCCGATTTCACCGCCTTCATGTGCCATGGCAACATGGTGGAGTTTGGGGAGACGACCCAGGTATTCAGTCGACCTCAGGATAAACTCACACAAGACTATATCAATGGCCGATTTGGCTGAGAAGGTCACGCAAACACAACAAAAAAAAGGCCGCAACAGCGGCCTTTTCTCATCGAGTCGTATCTGCCTCAGGCATTGACAGTCTTTTTAACGGGAGCGGTATCACAGAGTGCCGGAGCAAACTCCTCCAGAGAAAAGGAATCCACCTGGATGGCGTCATTCCGCAATACTTCCGCGTGACGGGCCAGCTCCACATCCGCTGCGGTGATGATGCCGGCTTCCCGGGCTTTCTCCAGCAGATTTTCAGGACGACCTTTGGGGAGTTTCTTGGCATGAACGGCTTTTTTTATACGGGCAAAGATTTCGGCGGCTTCATAAGTGGCCTGAAAGGCGTGCTCATATCGTCCCAGCGCCTCGGTCTTGTCCTGCGGGATATAGATTCCCGTCGTCAGGGCATCCCGCATGCTACCGGGTTTGCAGAATCCCTCCACCACCCGATGCCCGATGCGATCGGTTGGCTCACTGCCGATGCGGTTAAGGCGGGACCACAGACGTATAGGGCCGCGGAAGAACCAGCCAACACCCGGAGCGTCAAAGTTGGCATAGATGCCGTCAAATCCTTCCTGGATGCGG
>JAKQGS010000326.1 GCA_029556045.1 Pseudomonadota bacterium
GGTTATTAAAAAAAAGAGAGCTTGATTCTCCTACCAATCGTTGGCATGATCCAGATCATATGTCTTTTGACGAGAAGTGCCGTAACGTTAGCCGTGACTATGTTGCGTCAACAACGAGGACACCCTGCATGGAATCTTTGATCGACTTTCGCGCGTTTGAAGAGCGTTTCCAAAGTGCTCTGTTCTTCTCCCTGTTTGAGGGCCTATTACCCGATGGTCGTTTTCGTTTTGTAGTTGGGGAGGAACCGATCGAATTGTACCAACGGGTTTCTGATTCCCTGCTGAAAAACTGCGTTTGGACTTATCGCAAGGCCGGACCTGATTGGTGGGAAGTTGAAATTCACAAGAAAACTCTTCAAGTCAACCAAATCAAAATAGGATCTTAAACTATGCTTTCAAAATCACAGGCCAAATCCTTCTTCATTGTGGGCACCTTGCTCTGCACTGTCGCTTTTCTGGGCCTCACCGTCGACACCTTTCGGCAAATCCCCGGGCAAACGCGGCAGCAAAACCTTTCACCAGAAGCCATTCGCGGCAAACATCTGTGGGATCGGAACAATTGCATGGGCTGTCACACCATCCTCGGGGAGGGGGCGTATTATGCGCCGGAACTAACCAAGGTGTATGAACGGCGGGGAGAAGCTTTTATCAAAGCGATGCTCAAAGATCCGCAGGCCATGTTCCCCGGCGAAAGAAAAATGGTGAACTATGGTTTTAATGACCAGGAAATCGATGACCTCACCGCCTTTCTCAAATGGATTGGCGAAATGGACCTGAATGGGTTTCCACCCAAACCCGATCGTATCACCACCGCCAGCGCCGCAGCCGGTTCCCCCACTTCAAACCTCGCGGCAGCCCCCCAGGTTTTCAGCCAAATGTGTACCGCCTGTCACGCCTTGCAGGGGGTTGGCGGCAATGTTGGGCCGGCCTTAGACGGTGTGGGGGCGCGGTTGGATGAGGCCTATCTTCGCCGTTGGCTCAACAATCCTTCCGACGTTAAACCCGATGCCAAGATGGCGAAACTGCCGTTGTCCGAAACCAACATCAATGACCTTGTCGCCTTTCTGGCGACTCTAAAATAACAGGAGACCCTTCTGATGAAATACCACTCACAACGCGTTGCTTACTGGTTTTTTGCCTTATGCATGCTGCTTTTTACCCTTCAGATGGTCTATGGCTTTATCATGGGGTTTGCCCACATGGGTTATGACGGCCTCCATGACTATATCCCCTTCAATACGGCGCGTGCTACCCACACCAACCTGCTGGTTATGTGGCTCCTGGCTGGTTTTATGGGAGCCGCCTACTACATCATTCCGGAAGAGGCCGATCGGGAGCTGCTGGCCCCCAAGTTGGCCTATGTCCAGCTGATCGCTTTCGCCGTGGTTGGGGTGATCGCCGTCATCGGCTTTCACTTTAACTGGTGGGAGGGCCGCAAATTTCTCGAAATCCCGCGGCCCCTCGACTACCTGGTGGTGGTCGATGTGCTGCTGTTCATCGGTCTCGTGGGTGGCACCATCTGGAAAGGCAAACGTTATACCACCACCAGCATCGTCTTGTTTTTTGGCCTCCTGATGGCGGCCCTCCTCTACCTACCCGGCATGATCGACACCGATAATCAAACCGTGGACTCATACTGGCGCTGGTGGGTGGTTCATCTGTGGGTGGAAGGGGTTTGGGAATTGATCATGGGAGCCATCCTGTCGTTCCTCCTCATCAAACTGACCGGCGTTGACCGAGAAATCATCGAAAAATGGTTGTATATCATTGTGGGATTTACTTTCTTATCGGGTATCTTAGGCACGGGGCATCATTACTATTATATCGGTACCCCGCGTTATTGGCTGATGATTGGCGGCGTATTTGGCGCCCTTGAGCCAGTGGCCTTCTTGGGTATGGCCATTTACGCCATCACTATGGCTAAAAAAGGCGGACGTATTCCCGACAACCGTACCGCCATGTCCTGGACCATCGGTTGTGCTGTCATGTCATTTGTTGGCGCCGGATTTCTGGGATTCGCCCACACCCTACCACAGGTCAATATGTACACCCACGGTACCCTGGTCACCGCCATGCATGGCCATATGGCCTTCTGGGGCGCCTATGCCTGTCTGGTGCTGGGGATCATCACCTACACCATGCCTCATTTGACTGGCCGCAAATTGCAGGATTCCCCCATGAATACCTTCGCCTTTTGGACGTCTAATATCGGCATGATTGCCATGACTTTGGCTTTTGCCATCGCCGGTATCACGCAAGTCTATCTGGAGCGCAAGTTCGGCATGGACTTTCTGGCGGTGCAAAAAGAGGTTGAGGTCCATTTTCTGGGACTGGTTTTGGCGGCAACCCTCTTCTCTGTCGGCAGCGTAGCCTTTATATGGAACTTTATCCGTTTTGGTCGCCCCGTCGGTGAACTTAAAACATAGGGATGGTTATGACCCACTACTATCGAGCCATAGGACAGGAGCTTGCGGTTTTTGAAGCCTGCTTTCACCAAAAGCTGCCCCTCCTCCTCAAAGGTCCAACCGGTTGCGGCAAGTCCCAGCTGGTGAGCCATATGGCGGAAAAATTGCAGGTTCCCCTGATCAAGGTGGCTTGCAATGAAGACACTTCCAGCGCCGATCTGTTGGGACGGTTTCTCATCAAGGGCATGGAAACCATCTGGCAGGATGGCCCGGTAGCCCGCGCGGTACGCCATGGCGGTATCATTTATCTCGATGAGATCGCCGAAGCCCGCGAGGACGTGATTGTGGCCCTGCACCCCCTGACCGATCATCGGCGGGAGCTCTATTTGGATCGTACCAATGAATGCTTGCAAGCTCCTGCCAACTTTATGTGTGTCGCCAGTTTTAATCCCGGATATCAGCGGGGATTTCGTGAGCTCAAACCCTCGACCCGCCAGCGTTTTGTCACACTGGCCATGGGTTATCCGGAGGCAGCGGTTGAAACGGAAATTCTCACGGAGCTGACGGGGGTATCCCCGGATCTTTGTCGCCGGGCCGTGCATTTTGCCCACAAGGTTCGCGGCATGAGTGAACTGAATCTCAAAGAAACCGTATCAACCCGTCTGCTGGTCAATGCCCTGAGCCTCACCAAAGTTGATATGCCGCCTCGCCTCGCTTTTCGCGTTGGCCTGGCGGAGCCTCTTTCCGATGATCCCCAGATCTGTGCCGCTCTGGGTGATCTCATCAATTTGAGTTTCTAATGGACTTCCTAGCGCCACTTTTTGGCGCCCTGGTCAATCGTCGAGAACAAAAATCCCAACGGCGGCGGGATGAAACCGCCGTCACGCTTCTTGAGGTTCAGTCTTACCTGTCCTGTATCAGCCAATTTGTCTTGGGACCGGTGGATCAGCCGATCCATATGATACCGTCCTCTTCGTTCCAGGTCGGGTATGTTGCCAACGAATTTCTGATGCCGGAACGCATCGATATCGCGGGAAGCCGTCCGGCGAATCAGCGGCTGTATTTTTACACCGCCCTTCTGGCATCCATCGCCCAAAGGGGCGGCATCAAATCCCATTTTCCAGGGGCTTCGGCGCGGGAAAAATTTCTTGAGGCGTTGTATTATGCCCCCCCACTCAACCGCCGTTTGGATCATGAGTTCCCTTACTTTCCGCAACTTCAGCAACAGGTCCTGACGGCCCTGGCCCCCGTGTTGGCAAATATGAACGACACCGACCGGCGGCTTTGGGAGGCCCTGCGTCCCCGCGCCGAACAACGGGACCCCACCGATGAAACAACCATGACCGTGCACGATTTTGTCGGACGTTGGGCAAGTCGACTCAAAGCCAATTGGAAGACCCCAGCACCCCTGGCCCTCCTGGCACCTCATCTCCCCGCGGCGATGAGTCGCACACTGTTCGCGGTGCCCCCGACCGATGGGGAACGCCCCCCTTCTCCCCCACGACCAACCACCGAAATCAAAAAGCCAGGCACCACCACACCCGAGTATGTTGATCTCGATCAGGAGAAGGACCGCGCCAACCCGGTCACCCACTCGTTTGAAAAAATGGAGACCGCCGACGAATATAACGGCGGCTATCGCCTTGACAGTGGGGATGACGAACTCAACGACCACCAGCAAGCCCTATCGGAAGTGGATATGCGCAAGGTCACCCGCGGTGGGGAGGCGGCTTTGTCCATCTTTCAGGCTGATCTCCCGGGACTGGCAATCGAAGCCAGCCCTGAGGGAGCCGGTGCCACTACGGCGATTTGTCTGCCGGAGTGGTTTAGCAATAAAGCCATCTACCGTCATAATTATTGCACCCTCAAAGTGAGGGACATGAGCGTCTCGCAAGAGGACGGTCGGGCCGAGGAATATCGACAATATCTGAGCGAGCGTTACGGATCCGTGATCGTCCAATGGAAAAAACGCCTGGAGTCTTTGCAAAACCAACACCACTGGCTTCCTCGCCAGTCCGACGGTCAGGAAATCGACCTGGACGCCTTTGTGCGAGCGATCCCGGACTTTCTCCGCCATCACTCCCCCGACCCCCGCTTCTATCAGCGTCAGATTCGCCGTCATCGGGCCTGTGAGATCTCGATCCTGGTGGATCAGTCCTTGTCCTCCGATGCCTGGGTCAATAATCAGCGGGTCATCGACGTGTGTGTGGATGCCATCGGCCTGATTGGTCTCCTTCTGGAGGACACCAACGATGCCATCGCCGTGGCCACCACCTGGAGTAATACCCGCAAGGACTGTCACTTTCAAAAGCACAAGACCCCGGACTCCACCTGGCAACACTACTTCGCCCAGGCCCGTCAAATTACCCCGCAGGGATACACCCGCCTGGGACCGGCCCTGCGTTATGCCATCCAGGAACTCACAGCCTCGACGGCGCGCCAGAAAATTTTACTGCTGTTGACCGACGGTAAACCCACCGATCTGGACGGGTATGAGGGTGTGCACGGCATCGAC
>JAKQGS010000060.1 GCA_029556045.1 Pseudomonadota bacterium
GCCATGGGACTCGGTCTTGCCAGGGGGGCATTGGATTTGACCATCAAATACGCGCAGGAGCGCAAGACATTTGGCATGCCCATCGCTCGTCATCAAGCGGTGGCATTCAAACTAGCGGAAATGGCCACTCGGACCGAAGCAGCGGAATCCCTGCTCTATAAAGCAGCATGGCTCAAACAAAACAAAATGCCGTTTGAAAAACATGCCGCCATGGCCAAACTCTATTGTTCGGAAGTGGCAGAATTCTGCGCCCGCGAAGGCCAGCAGACCTTTGGCGGGTATGGGCTGATGAAAGAGTATCCGATCGAGAGGCATTACCGGGATGCCGCCCTATTGCGTATTGGAGAAGGAACCAGCGAGATCCAACGTTTGGTGATTTCGCGCGCCATTGGTTGCCGTTAATTCACACCATAGGCGGAGATTGTGATCAAAACCTGGATATTCCTCGTGATGACGGCTGGGGCAGGATGCACAACGGTGCGTCTGCCCACACCAAGTTTTTATACCTCCCGCGCGATTACGGTAGAAACAGCCGATCTGTTTGATCAACGCACCCGTTCAACCCTTGCCAATGAAAATTGGAAAGGTGACTGGCTGATGCGGCGGGAGCGTCTCGAGGCCATAGACGGCGAACTTCGTAACGCCAAGCCTGATTTGGTTGTCTTCCAGGGGGTTCTTAATAAAAAGGGTAATCCATCAGAATCAGACGTCAATATTATCGGTAAAGGGGCACTGAGCGATTACCAGTGGGCTCGCAGCCTTCTTATGCTTTATGAGGATACGCAGGAAGAATTGAGTCATGTGGTGGCTGCAGGATTGCCGCTGAGGATATCCCAGGAGTCGGAGGATTTTGCCAAGGTCTGGGCCATTGGCATCGATGGTTTTTTGTCGATGGCTGTTGTTGAAATGGATGAGCAACCAATCCTGGTTTTTAATCTCCAAATGCCCAGTGGCTCCAATGCCGTTGATCTCTGGTATCGATTTGTGACGGAACGCATACTTGAAGTGATTGAAAATGGCGCCTTCTGCAAGGATCGCATCATTGTGGCAGGCTTTATACCCAGTGGTCCGGAGTGGACTGCCTACCGGGACATGCTGATGGAGTTAGGTCTTAAAGATGCTTCCACCGGATTCTGTCAAGTAGCCAGTGATTGTTTTACGGCAACCCCTCTCAATGAACTTTATATGGCCACGGCTGGAGGTGTCAGTCCATCACAGGTGGATCGTATTCTGGTGCGTAATCGCACGGCAGTCTTGTCCGGAGAACGGGTATTCCTGAGTCCTATTCAGGGCAGCCGTTATGCCAAAAAGTACGGCTTGACGCAGATGTGGCCGACCGTGCGATTTGGCTGGAGTGCAACGATACGCTTACCCCGATGTCAATGAGTGCCACCGTGGTGATGTCAACAACGTTTAGCAACGAGTTTTAAAGGCTGAATCCGAAACCTATAGCAGTTTCAATGCCATGGAATTTGTTAGTTTTGGTGCCGCGCCACCGATCCAGCCGCAGCTGAAGATAGGTATCAGGGTTGATTTGATGCACCAGTGATGCCGTCAAACCAACTCCCACTTCTGTGGCGATGTCAGGATGTTTCACCAAAGGCAAGCGGGTCTTATTCATTGGAAAAAGGTACATGATCTTGGGGCCGAGCAGCAGATAGTCCGGATGATAGATGCGAAAAATCCGAGTGGCCTCATGGCTCAGAGCTAAAAATGAAAGGTCGGCGCTGGTGTCGGCCTCCTTCAGGCTCTTGAGATTGGCTGACAATCCCATCATCCAATCCTGCATTAGGGCATGCCGATATCCGGCCGCTATCGTCGTATACCGGCTTTCAAAGCGATTTTGCGTGTGGCTGACGGGAACATTTTTAACCGCTTCTATTGTCAGGTAATTGTCTTTAAAATAAGTGAATTCCCGGGGGTGATCCTGTGCATGCCCCTGCTGACCCACCAAGGTCAGCCCGAATAGGAGTTGGATGCCAATTTTGAGAAAAGGATTCATTGTGCGGCAAAGTCCCCCTGTGCAAACCATTTCAAGCAATGATAGCGCGAAACTACCTATTTCCAAATGGGAAATGGTGCTGTTTCCACTGGCATGTTTTGGCATGGTGATGCCACCCGCATATCTTGCCATTGTCCAGGGCCTGATGCTGTTCACTTTTTTATGGAGTGTCTGGGAGCGTCGACGCCTCAACGTATCCGTTGGGAATGTTGCGGGAGAAAGTGCTGCGGCCTACGACGAGTATCAGGTCTATCTTAAAGTGCGGTGCTTGTTCATGACGGGGATGATCGCCGTCATCGGCACGGGGGTGATCGCCTGGATCGGCCATGCCCTCATCGGCAGCGAAGGTTTGAACCTTTTAAAAGAAGCTGGCGCCATACTCAATCAGTGGGGCAAGCAGGCTGTCTATGGGTGTCTGCTGCTGGTGATTTCCTGGAGCGCTTATCGACGTGGATATGATTTCGCCCGTTTGGTACCTCCACTCTTCTGGTTTTTAACGGCTTACATTGGCTACATGTTGGTGCAGCGTTACGCCGGAGTCGATTGGATCAAGGGCTGGAGAGCGTTCCTACCATCCAATCGTTTTGCCTATGGGGTTTATCGGAGCAACGGTTTGATCGCTCATCCCCTCACGCTGGGGTATAACCTCATGCTAATCAGTTTGGTCGGTCTCCACTTTTCAAGGCATTGTGCAACAAATATACGCCGGTACGGATTGGGTATTCTGGGTTTGGCCCTCCTTGGACAGCTATTGTCTGGGTCTCGCTGGCCATTGGCAATTTCTGCGCTCATGATGGCGGCACCTGTGATGCGATTAGTCTGGCGCTACAAGGTAGCGGGAGTTCTGATGGTGGTTGTAAGCGTGGCATTTCTCAAATGGGAAGGACAGATGTTGGGGCGTATGAGTGAAATCACGCATTCCAATCAAAAATGGGAGGAAAAAATTCCCCGTTTGGTGTTTTGGAAAATTCATGGCCTGATTTTCATGGATCACACGGTGATAGGATCGGGTATCAGCCGGCGGCAGGCTGTGGCTGTAGACTATTACAACCGGCATGGCTACACTGGTAGAGAGGACAAATACCTTGCCCATAACAGTTTTCTTCAGGTTCTGGCGGATTCCGGTGTCGTAGGACTACTGGGAATCTTCATACTGCTTGGAAAATTCGGCCAGGTGGCTCGGTTGTGGTGGATTCGCTATCGCACGGGAGTTCTCTTTCAGGTATTGGGGGCCACCCTAATGGCGGGCCTCATGCAAAACAATCTTCACGACACCGAATTTCTTTACGCCTTCTGGTTTGCGGCCGTCTTGATTGTCGTGAGTTCAATGGTGGGTCATCTTAATCAGGGTGGGAACGTTGCAGGAAACAACCACTAGCTCAAAAATCGTTAATCCCGAGCGGATCAGCCGTCTCTTTCTCAAAATGTGTGAAGGGGGTATGAACGGCATCATCCGGCCGGAGAATCAACCCAACCTGGGTATTCGCACGGCGTTTCACATGGTGGAAACTTCCCTGCGGGAGCCGGTGGTTTATATGACCGACATCTCCGACAAGGGATTGCAGGTCCTGACGGAGGGCAGCATAGTTCAGGTGGAAGTGGTGGGCATGCCGACCCGGGTGATGTTCAGAACCCGCATCATCAAGAAGGTGATGGGGGGTGTGGTCATTCAAATGCCTGGATCCCTTGTCAGCATCGAGCGGCGGCGCAACGCACGCTATCGTATTGTGCCGCGTTATATGGGGTATATACAGTTTTCAGAATGGCAGG
Organism: Pseudomonadota bacterium; assembly: GCA_029556045.1. The sequence goes on from JAKQGS010000060.1 coordinate 3,773, forward strand.
CGGATCAGGCGGATGTAGCCTCTCCACCCATTTTTGAACAGCGGGAACAGCTGGCATCCTGGTGTCCCTTGTCGGATCTAAGCGTAGGAGGGGCGTGCATTCGGACTCAATTCCCATCCGCACTGACAGTTGTTCAGCCGGGAGCCGTTGATCTGCACGCCAAACTGATCCTTCCCATGATTAAGCCAATCGAGGTGGAACTATCATTTCGCTGGCAAAAGCGAATTCGTAACCGCATCCACGTCAATGACGAAGAGCGTTACCGTCTGGAGTTTTTGTTCGGAGTTGAGTTCAGTAACCTGGATGAGTCTGCCTTGCTTAAGGTCCGTCAATTCCTCCGTCAATTGTCTCTGGCAGACGCTGTATAATTCTGATTGCCTTGCGAAGGATGGCTTATGAAACATGTATTGCCATGGTTGGTGTTTGCGTTCACATCGTCCGCTTGTTCCCATCTGAAATTTTGGGAATCCAGTGAAGATGCTGCCAACGAAAGCCAAAATACAGGAGCACCAGGCCCCTTGTCTCCCAAGGAAGTGGATCTGAAGATTGCGGAGCTTCATAATCGCATCATAGATCTTGAAGAAGAACAATTACGTCAAAAAGAAAAGATGCACTTAATACGTAAGGCTGTCGTCCTGGGTATTGTGCCGGATGAATTGCGCACACAGTTTTATGAGGAGCGCGATGCCAAACCCATGGCAGCACCCAAGCCTCGCATTAAAGAAGAAGGCAGCCCTGCCGTAGCTACTCCCGATGGTGCGTCAGCAAAGGGTGAAACCAACTCCCAGGCTGGCAAAGAACAACCGGGAGTGGAGTTCAATTCAAGTCCGCCGGAGGTGGTGGACGAAAAAGCCTATCAGTCAAAATTGTCACAGGCGCAGTCCTTTTTTGGAGGCGCGAAATATGGCGAAGCCATTGCGGCATATTCAGCCATTGGGCGAGATTTCCCCGCATCGCTCACCAAAGGCAATCACTATTATTGGATTGGGTTGAGCTGGTACTATCTTAAAGAATATGATTATTCTTCAAAGAATTTGCAGGAAGTTGTTAGCTCTTACCCCGAAAGCCCCCATGTGCCACGGGCCCGGTTTTTTCTAGCAAAAGTGGAAGCTCGCAAGGGACTCAAAGAAAAGGCATTGGGTCATTTTAGAGAGATAATCACCGCATATCCCCAGGATGAGGCGGCTGAAATGGCCAAGGCGGAGATCAAAAATCTTGAAGAAGCCCTGTGAACAAGCGACATTTGTTTCCCTCTGGGGGATGCGTCCTGCATTCCCGGGTGCAATACTTTTGTTGTGGGGACTATTGGATTTATGCGGGCATTCAACGACCGGCTTTGCTCAGAATGGTGTAAATCAAGGTGTGCAGAATACCGGTGGTAATCATGCTAGTAATGCTGAAGATTTCAATGGGACTGACGAGGTCGTGAATGGCGGCAGTCCCAACAATGTCATAGACGACGAATTGCCCCCCGCTGCTGATTTTTCCACGAATCCCAGTCAGAATGTTGGTGCTCCGGGTACTGTACCATCCAATACCGCTAACAATCAGACCGGGGACAAAAACAGTGTCACTCCATCTGCTGCCGTAGAGGGTTTTGATTCGCAATTAGACCCAGCCTATCGGGATCAAGGACCAGTGGTTAGGGAGGTCGGCGCTACCAATCAGTTTGGGGGAGCTCCACAATTGCCGGGAAGTCTCCGTAATCTTGCGGGCGGCGAGGCTCCGGAAACCTACGCGGTGGAAGATGGTGATACACTGTTTGATATCTGTGATCAGCTTCTTGATGAAGCTGGATATTGGCCGAAATTATGGTCCTTTAACCCAGAGATCAAAAACCCCCACTTTATATTTCCCGGCATGCAATTGAAGTTTTACCCCGGTGATTCCGAAACCCCCCCGTATTTGCAGGTGGTAACGGAAGATGATGTGGTGCCAGTGGATAAAGAAGAAGGGCTCAAGGAATCGGAGTTGGTGGCCCTGGATCCACAGGATGCATCTCACCTTCTTCTCGAGGTTGGTCTGCCAACGACACCGGAAATGGTCGGCCGGGACGGTTTGGATGATGTTTCTCTGGGAAATATTTTCGAAGCCTGGGGAAGTTTTTTTGACCCTTCTTCTCTTCGTCTGACAGTTCCAGCATTTATATTTGCAGAGGAAAAAGAGGCGCTGGGATACGTTATGGGCGGAGTGGGTGGACGACTGCTGGTCGATAACCAGGATGACATTGTCGTGTACCAGGAACAAAAATTGACCCCAGGGGAGACATATACGGTACTGAGGCGAGCGGAAGACGTGCACCGCGACGACGACAATGAGTATATTGGCATTCGTTATGAGTTTGTCGCAAATATTGAAATCGTCAAAGCCATTCAAGAAGATTCTGTATTGAGTCAGGTCACTCTCGATCGTCTTGGTGTTCGCCCGGGAGATA
>JAKQGS010000348.1 GCA_029556045.1 Pseudomonadota bacterium
GCTGGCACCGGGGCCAGGCGTGATGACCATCATCATAGAACTCTTTTTTCCAGATCGGCGCTCTTTGCTTCAATTCATCCATGACGTATTGGGCCGCTTCGAACCCTTCCCGCCGATGGGGGGATAACACCTGCACCAGCACGGCCACATCCCCAATAGCCAAGGCCCCCACGCGGTGCACCACCTCAATAAACGAAACCCCAAATTTCTCGATCGCCTCATTCATGATGCCGGTGATTTCTTTTTTGGCCATGGACTCGTAGCATTCATACTCCAACCTCACCACCCGCCGTCCTTCATTGTGATCACGCACAATACCCTCAAAGGCCACATAGGCCCCGTCATGGCCGGTGTGGGGCCGATTATCCCGGATGGTGGCCACAGGAATGGGAATCTTCTGAATGGTGACCCTGTGCTTGGGTAAGGGTTCAATCATGGCTCACCCTCCTGCCACTGGAGGAATAAAGACCACCAGATCACGATCCTGCAACGGCACATTCATGGGAACAAAGGATTCATTCACCGCCAATCGCAGTTCTTCCGGCGCCAGTGGAAAATCATAGAGGCTGCGCAGGCGTTCATAAAGCTGGCCACCGGTTTCACCCGGCTGCAGCTCCATGCTTTCCTCTTTTTTCCCGGTCCGTTCCTTGAGCATGGCGTAGTATTTGATCTGAACGCTGGCCATCGTCACGTCTCCCACTTATGTCTAGGATCCCGTCAGGGACTGTTCCACAAATTCCTTCAACTTGTCCAAGCCCTTGAAACCGGAATACTGACCTTTTTTCTGTTTGTCTGCAAAAATAAAAAATGTCGGCAGCATCTCGGTGTCGGCGATCTCCAGCATTTCAGGATAATCATCGGTTGATATGCGGCCAAACACCATGGCATGATCGTTCTGGGCCTCTAAACGATCGGTGGCCGGCACCGACAGCTTGCATATGCCGCAGCCCTTTTTCCAAAGTTTAAGAAATACCCTGTCGCCCTTTTCGATATGTTTTTCCAGCTCTTCCGGGGACCAGTCTTGCATCGGATTCTCCTTGAGAAATCGGGGTGAGCCAATATATCACGGCTGGCGGATTTGGGAATATTTCCTACAGGATTCCGGCAGCTCCGACGATGGAAACAAGCGGCTGAGGTACTGCGCCTGCTCCCGCGGCAAAGGACAAAGATCCTTGTAGCGCCCACAGGAGTGCCGATATTGCATGGAAAAACTAAGCCCGCCCCCCTCCCCCACGGTGATCGGGGTCAGAACAAACAGGGTTTCCAGGGCGCTTTTCTTTTTCTCAAAAGCATGTTTTTTTTGAGTTAACTCGCCCCTTGCCTGCTCCAGTAACTTACGGGTTTCCTCCCGCTGGGCCTGCAGGGCTGTCAGACGGTGCTGAGCTCCATCCAGAGTCTCCAGACGCCGGGCATCATAGTCCTTTTTTTCAACGTTTTTACGGGCAGTTGCAACATCCGCCTCCGCCGCCTTTTCACCCTTTTGCAGCTCGGCAGCTTTGAGTTCTAAGGCTTGGACGGTCTTCCGCACAACTTCCAGATCACTGTAATTGCTAATAAATTCGCCGGAAAGGGCCACCCGGCACTCTTCCCGCACATCCCGGCCATAGTCGGAATCACGCCCCCAAAGATGCGGGGCCACCAGGAGGCATACTCCCATCGTTGTCATCCACGTCCGTCGTCCCAAGTCTGTCCCCCTGTGCGATCTTCCTGACAGTAAGATAACGTACCAGAAGCAATGAAATATTTCCCCCAAAAAAGCCGTCAAAAACCCTCAAGTTCCACCCCCTTACGCCGATGAGGAACCACAGGACGTGACACGGCCTTTAAATACATGGGTAATTTTATGAACCGTGCTTTTAAATTAGTTCCGACCCTCGGGGGATCACAACGCCCCGAGCCGACGCCGGGGCTCGACGATCTCCGGTTCCTGGTTTCGAGCATGGATCACCATGCGATTGTCGCCCGCACCGATGCCCTCGGCACCATCACCTATGTCAACGACAAGTTTTGCGAGATCAGCCAATACTCCCGCGGAGAACTCCTGGGGGCCAACCACCGGATCCTGAACTCAGGGGTTCACGACAAACGTTTTTTTGTGGATATGTGGCGCACCATCACGCGGGGCGAGACGTGGCGTGGGGAAATCTGCAACCGACGCAAAGATGGTACCCTATATTGGGTGGCCACCACCGTGATCCCTCATGTGGGAAACAACGGTGTCATCGATGGGTATATTTCGATTCGAACCGATGTTACCGAACGAAAGACCATCGAAAAGAAACTCCTGGAGGAGCAACGACTCCTCAGCATCATCAATCAAATCCAGTCCCTTTACATTGAATCAAATCACGGTACGATTTTTCAGAATCTCCTGCGTATGATCCTTGACGTAGCGGAATGTTCGTTCGGTATGATCCATGAAATGGTTGCGACCGACGGAGCCGGACCCAATCTGATGTTGCGGGCGGTTCAACACCCGGAGGATCAGCACCAACTCAGCGCCATATACGAAACCAGCCTTTTACAGGGACAGCACAATCCCCTGAAGGACTTCTATGCCAACACGATCGTGGCAGGCAAGGGCGCTCCACAAACAATGCCAGGCCGGACGCAAGAGATGTGGCCGGAAGCTCTGAGCAATTTTGTCAGTTTTCCCCTGATGGTCGATGCACAACTTGTGGGTATCATCGGTCTCGGTAATCGCAGAGGCGGATTTGATGATAAGTTTGTCTCTTATTTGAAACCCCTCGTCTCCACCTTGGCCCGCTTGATGGCTGCCCAGCAGGCGGTGCGTGAGCAACGCAAGGCGGAAAAAGAAAAAAAAGCGCTGCAGATACAGTTATTGGGGGCACAAAAGATGGAGGCTCTTGGGCAACTGGCTGGGGGTATCGCCCACGACTTTAACAACATCCTCAGTAGCGGTGTCGGTTTTTCCCGCAGATGCCTCAATCTTTTGGGGGAGAATGGTAACCCCAAATTGAAAACCTACCTGGAATGCATCCAGACCTCCGGCCAGCGGGGGGCAGAATTGGTGCGGCATATTATGTCATTCAGCCGGGCCCAAACGCCCCGCCCGGAAATGATTACCCTTGACGTTTTGACCAAAGAAATCCTCTTGCTGCTGGAGCCGACCCTCAAGTCAACCATTCAGCTGGACTATCAATACAGCGAGGCGCCCCAGGTTTGGATCGATCGCGCGCAATTTCACCAGATCATCGCCAACCTCTGTATCAACGCCCGCGACGCCATGGAGGGACATGGGCGTATTGCGGTGAGCATACATCCCTTATCAGTTCGTAGTCGCGCGACCTACTGCGCGTCTTGCCGCCAGGTTATTGAGGGCCAATACGTGGCGGTGGATATCGCGGATCATGGTTGTGGCATTGCGCCAGAAGACATGGCTAAAATCTTTGATCCGTTCTTTACCACCAAACCGCAGGGAGAAGGGACCGGCTTTGGATTGCCGATGGTCCATGGGGTGGTGCATGCCCACAACGGTCACATTCAGGTGGCCTCCACCCCAGGCCAGGGAACACAGTTCACCGTGCTTTTCCCGGTTGTGGCACGCTGATCAAGGGACATAACTGCAAAATATTGCATTCTTTGGTCGAAGATTATATCTAAATAAATCATTGGGATATGTATTATTTCAACTTTTTCAGAGTCAATCTTAAAAAAGTCATGTCTTTTTCAGAGTCTACCTTAATGCTAGAATCAATTAACCTGGATGACTCAGCCAAAGGCCAATACAATTTGGGGATACTTCCATCACTGCCATGATTAAACGACCACTTTACCAAATTTTGAGTGAAAAATTTCTGACGATGAATCAGATGCTCTTTATTACAGGACCGCGTCAGTCGGGAAAGACAACAATGGCCAAGGCCGTCATGGCTACGTTTCCCGACAATCAATACTTGAATTGGGACATTGCGACCGATCGTAAATTGATTCGTACCAATCCCTATTTTTACGAGACAAAGGACCGTCACGGAGATAAAGCACCGCTTGTTGTTTTCGATGAAATCCATAAATACAGCAATTGGAAGAATTATCTTAAAGGTGTCTACGATCGCGATCAGGGACGGTTCCGGTTTTTAGTGACCGGTAGCGGGAGACTTGATGCCTTTCGCAAGGGTGGAGACTCCCTGGCTGGCCGTTATTTTTTGATACACGTATGGCCATTTACCCTTGCCGAACTTGCGCAAGAACGAAGGACCTTTTTGGATTTTATCGAGGATCCATTGGGAAAATCACGAGGAGAATCGCAGACTCTCTGGACTCAATGGAATCAACTCAGCGAATTAAGCGGGTTTCCCACACCTTACTTATCCGGCGATAAACATATCTATCGTATTTGGAGCGAAACATACCGTAATCAGCTTATCCGAGAGGATCTCAGGAATCTATCAGGTATCCTGAAAATAGATGAATTAGAAGCTCTCGTCGATATTTTGCCAAATCGGGTTGGAAGTCCGCTGTCTATCAACAATCTGGCGGGAGATATTGGTGTCTCATTTGAATCGGTAAAATCTTGGATCGAAACTCTTGAACGCTTTTATCTATGCTTTCGCATTGCCCCACATTCAAATAAGATTAGTCGTTCAATCGTCAAAGAGCAGAAATTGTATTTTTTTGATGGGGCCCAAATTGAAGATCCTGCGGCACGATTTGAAAATATGGTGGCACTTGAATTACTTCGCGCCACAACCAGCTGGAGGGAGAGCGGGCATGGGGAATTTTCATTACGTTATGTGAGAAACAAAGAAAAAGAGGAATGCGATTTTGTTATCGTACAAAAAAATAAGCCGATTCTGCTCATCGAATGCAAACTTTCCGATCCCAGCCCATCAAAGGCCTTGTTAAAATTCCAGGGGTATTTGAATATTCCCGCCATACAGCTGATTAATAAAACCGGGATTTCAAGGCGAATACGCAATGGCTCCCAAGAATTGCTCGTGGTTTCCGCCCCTGAATGGCTTGCGGGATTACCCTAAAATAGCAACCAGCAGTTCGATGGACTCACCATCGAACTACTTTTCTGGTCAAGCACCTATAATATCCGAAAGCCCCGCTTCCCAATGAAAGCGGGGCTTTAATATCTCATACCTATCTTTTTTTGCCTATGGTTGCGGTGCGAAGACCGTCACCTGATCGATCAACCAACCGGCACCCTGTATGGAACTGTCGGAAGTCAGGCGGAATCGCAACTTGAAGGATGAGGCTCCCGCAAGTTTACCCGCCATGGAGTATGAGCGGATATGCCAGTCCTTGTTGCCGGCGAATTTATCCAGCTGCTTCCACAAAGCGCCATCATCGGTGCTGTATTCCACATAACAAAAGTCATAACGGTCTTCGGTATCGTACTTGGTGTTTATCGCCAGAACCACATCATCGCTGGCCACGGCGACAGAGTCCATTGTCAGGGAGTTATTGGCGCTTGCGCTGTAAGCCCCGCCTGGACTGTCAGAAAATGCCTTACCGTTGGGCCCAGCTTCTAATCCCCAGGCACGGTCAATGGTGACACCATTGAGGGTTTCCGTATCATGCTCAAAGAGCACAGCAGCGGTTTTAGTAGCAAAGGGTACCGATACGGAAATATCGGAGGCATTGCCCACATTGTCATAGGCTCGCACCGCCACATAACCCGACTGATTAAAGTTAAGACCGGTTAACTCGCCGCTGACAGTACCGTCAGCATTCAGGGTGATGGAAGAACCCGCACGACTGGCCACCTGCCAGGCCGCTTCATCGTCGATGCTGGCAGAGGCATAGCGAATTTCATAGCGTGAGGCCTGGCCTGTGTGCCCGTCGTCACCGGTACCATTCCACTGCAGGGACACCGAATTCAAACCCACGTTGGAGACCACAAGACCGTCAACCGCTGCCGGGGCAACCGTATCATTGTCCAGGGCGTTATGCACATTCACGCGGCCACCGGTGACCAATTTATTGGCGAAGCTGGGCAGTGGATCGACCGTGTTTAAAACACGGGCTTTGATCTGCGAGGCGGTTGCATTGGGATAAACCGACCATACCAGCGCCACCACACCGGAAACCTGCGGGGTCGCCATGGAGGTGCCGCTCATATTGCCATAGCGGTTACCGGGCATGGTGGAATAGATGTTAACACCGGGGGC
>JAKQGS010000354.1 GCA_029556045.1 Pseudomonadota bacterium
TGCTGGTGGAATGGAATTCTAATTGATGTGCCATCTAGGATGAGTTCTGCATGGCCATGATTAATGGCGTCTTCGCTGGTGCTGACATTTTCAAACTTTAAGGAATCGGATGAATAGATAAATTCCTTTCCGGCAACCGCAGGAGCAATACCACATACAATATTATCCCAGGGCCCCCTCGTATCTTCGTCGCTATCTTCCACATTTTCTTCCCCGTTATTGGCTTTAGTCGCCTCTTCCGCGCTTTCTTCACGAGAAGAAACATGACCACATGAATTCATTAGAATGACAAGAAATATTGTTAATTGTAATCTAAACATTTTTGATACCTCCGTAATCAATTGTATCGACAACCAAACATCGATTAATAGGACGCGGCTAGTTTTTCCGTATTCTGGTGTATACTGAGGAGCGAAAATTCACTACCGTCTCAAAATGGATTTCTTCTTCTCTTTTCCAGGTCGAACTGACAACACCGGTGACTAACCAAGATTAACCATTTGCGAGGCCCCAGTGCTCTACGACATCTCCCCTCCGATTTCAGAAAAAACCGCGGTATGGCCGGGCGACAAACCGTTTGAACGTCACTGGGCCATGCAGACAAGCCAGGGGCTGCATATGGATCTTTCCGCCATCCATACCACCCTGCATATCGGCGCCCACGCAGATGCCCCAAGTCATTACCATGCCGGAGCGGCAACGATCGATCAAATAGACCTTGATCCATATCTGGGGCCCTGCTGGGTGATCGAAAAAAAGTCGGTAGGCCTTTTTGTCACAGAGGATGATTATCGCTCCCTATTTGAAGAGCATGAGAAAGTTGAGCGCATCCTGTTTCGCACCAATAGCCAGCCGGATACTGAGATCTTTAACGCCGATTTTGTGGCTTTTGCACCGGAAGCGGTGGAGTGGCTGGGCCAACGTGGGGTAAAACTGCTGGGAATAGACACCGCTTCCGTGGATCCGTTCACGTCAAAAACTCTGACGGCCCACAAAACTTTTCTGAAATATGGTATCCGCAATCTGGAGGGATTGGTCTTAACAGGTGTGCCGGAAGGCCGGTACGAACTCATTGCCTTGCCTCTCAAGATTGCCGGTGCGGACGCCTCTCCCGTGCGGGCTGTTCTCCGAACACTTCTTTAAGGAAAGAGCTCATGAAAATTCTCATTCTCGGGGGAACTGGATTTCTTGGTCGTCATCTGGTGACCTATGCTCAAACCCGGGGGCATGATCTGACCCTTTTTAATCGTGGTAAGCGGGATCCTGGGCTTTTCCCCAAAATTGAGACCATTGTGGGAGATCGTCAGATATCGTTGAATGCCTTGGAAATGGGACGATGGGACGCGGTGATTGACACCAACGCCTACATGCCTCGGAACGCCAGGAGCGTCGCGTCATTTTTAAAGGAACGGATTCAACACTACACATTAATATCGACTATTTCGGTCTACCCCGATCTTCCCAATGGGGTGTGGGACGAAGAAACTCCGGTGGATCCCATTCTGCCTGAGGAAATCGACGGAACCGATGTGTCAGGTTATGGACGTCGTAAGGCACTTTGCGAGCAGTGGGTCGCGGAAGAAATAGGGCCGCGTAGCAAGACGCTTATTATTCGGCCGGGTCTTATTGTTGGGCCGGATGACTTTACTGATCGTTTTACCTATTGGCCCGTGCGCATGAAAGAAGGGGGCGATGTGCTATGTCCTGGAGATGGCCAAGATCCTGTTCAATTTATTGATGTCCGTGATCTGGCGGAGTGGACAATCCATGCTGTTGAGCAAAGTCTCCACGGGACATATAACGCCGTCGGTCCCGCATTTCGGCTCACCATGGCAGATTTTGTAACTGTAGCTAAACAGGTATGCAATTCCGAGGCTCGATTGATTTGGGTCCCTGAAAATTTCCTGGAAGCCCACAACGTTAGCCCCTGGTCTGATTTACCAGCTTGGATTCCCCGAAAACTTGAGTACTCAAATCAAAAAGCCATGACCGCAGGTTTAAAATTTCGCCCCATCGAAGAGACGCTCCGGGATACCCTGGCATGGGCTCAGCAGGGAAATCGTCGCCGTCCATTTAAAAGTGGGTTGACTGCTGAGCGGGAGGCAGCCGTCCTTCAGCTTTGGCACCAGAATATGATCCCCGCGTCCCATTGAAGGTATATCATCCACCTATAAATTGAGTGCAACTGGTGCACTGCTATGGCCTAATGTCACTGCCATCTTTCCGTAATTGCGGGGGAAAACGCCTAAAATCCGCGAAGCAACAGGGGGGATTTACAAAAAGACGCTGCAAAAAAAATATCCCAGTGGTTCCTTTTGATTAACGAGGCCGCACCTCCAACCGTCTTCCCGCACCCGACTCCAAGGTCTACAATAAAAGAAACACCCAGCAAAATTTGCCTAGAAGCCATCTCATAAAGACGCTGGCGGTGTTGCTTGGTCGGCTCCGGTCCTCATTGAGGTGTGTCTCAACTGCGGTCCTCGCCTTCCATGCGCCTAGCCAGCCTGTTTATGAGACGGCTTCTACCAGATAATGTCGCTTGCATAGCGGAGGATATGATGTCTTTTCTGGCGGAACGGCTTTTTCAAGTTTTGGATACCCACAAAATTTATGAGCACCTCAAAACGTCTCCGGCCATCCGAAAATTCATGGAGCATCATTTTATCTGTGCCTGGGGTTACCATGCGATCCTGCGCAGTATCGATCGGGAGTTGTCATCTGCTCCGGTGGGGATCTATTCCCATGATCTCAAGGAAGCCCTGAAACTGGTGAGTGAGATTATTCTCGATGAAGAGGTGGCCGATCTCGGTGATGGACGTTTGTCCAGTCACTTCGAGTTATACCTGGAAGCCATGCAGGATATGGGGTGTGACGTGACGCCACTCCTGGATTTTATGGATAACCTGGATTCAGGCCGGGATCTGGTGGAAGCGGCCCGGCAGGCGGAGCTGCCGGCACCGGTGATTGACTACGCCGCCTTTGTGGCGGAGATCTTGCGGGAGCCGATTCACCTGCGGGCTGTGGCGCTATTTTATGAAGGGGAACCCTATCTTCCTGACGCCCTATTAATTCAGACGTCGTCCCTTTTGCCGCGACTGAAGGTTGGGCGTTTGCTGGATTATATGGAGCGCCACATCGAGGGCATCAAGCATCCCGGATTTTCTCCGGCTGCCCGTTTAGTGGAGGTATTCTGTGGCAACGACATCCACCGCAATGAAGCGGCGGAAAAAATGGCCGAGCGTGTGTTGCAGGCCCGTGTGCAGTTTTGGAATCAATTGATGGATAAACTGCAGCAAGAGGGAGAACTTATAGAGATTCCTGTGGCACGCACCACGGTCTCCCACCTGCGACTCGTGCGCTAAGGAATCCAGCGGGCAACCAGCGAATCCGCCAGGTCCCGACACACTGCATGAGCACCAGCGGCCATGAGATGTTCCGCCGGGTGCTGTGTGGCGACCCCAAAGGCCACCATGCCGGCTGCCAATGCGGCTTCCAGTCCATGGGTGCTGTCTTCAAAGACCACAATTTTTTCATGATCCCCCACACCGACTCCCAGAAATCGAGCGGCTTTGAAAAAGGGCTCAGGAGATGGTTTTGGCTGCTGGTAATCCTCACGGCCAAAAAACGTCACATCCCCGAGGCCATGTCCCGTCAGGGTGCTGGCAATAAAAGCTCGCGGAGCATTGCTGGCTACCGCATAGGGGATCCTATGCTGGCGCAAGCGGGCCATGATATCTAAGGCGCCAGGCAGAAGAGGGGCCAGGGCATGCCCCTGCCGCAGGAACTGATTTTTTTGGAGGATCAGATCATCTTTGCGACCCTCCGCATGGGCCTTTTTGACCAAAAAGCCAGCAATCCAATGGGTGGAATGCCCAATAATCTCCGGGGACCATTCATCCTGAAAGGGGGATCCAAAAAGCGCGTTATAGGCGCTTTGCCAGGCTTTGATATGCAGGGCTAGACTATCGACGAGAACCCCGTCAAAATCAAAGATAACACCCTGTGGGATAAATGGATTTTTCACAACGCATCCCTTGGATAAAATGATGGATGAAATTTGCGCGGACGGGATTCCCGGAGTCAATTAAACGGAAACCCCTTGCCAATCATCGAACCCATCTTACATTTGCACCTGCAAGCCTGATCTTGCCCCAGTGAAAGGTAGTTCGTCACCTATGAACCAACGATTTATGAAGAATTCAACCCTTAAGGTGGCGGAGGCCCTTCAGGCCGCCCTGATGGAACATGCCAACCAGCAAAAAGCGGTGGTCAGCGCCGAGGGCATACTGATGGCGCTGGTGGAACAGAAGGACTCCATAATCGTCCGGGTGCTGGAGGAACTGGATCTCGATGCCCCCACGATTCGCAGCAATATCATCGACAAAGCCCTGCGGGTGATGAACGATTTGCCGGCGATGCAGAAGGGGCGCATTGGTCAGCTGCAGATGTCCCTGGATGTGCAAAACCTGTTTGAAACGTCCGATAAAGAACGCCGTCGGTTGGGGGATACCTTTATCTCCACGGGCTCGCTTTTTTTGGCGGGTTTTGATGCTTCCGTCCCCGGGGTTCGTCGCATCCTCAAGGAAGAAGGTCTCGATTACGATAAGTGTTACAAGGCTATGGAGGCGGTGCGAGGCAGCAATAAGATCACCGACCGCGATGGGGAATCCAAGCGCAGTTTGATGGAGGAATACACCACCGATCTGACGGCCGCCGCCCGCCGTGGGGAACTGGATCCGGTCATCGGCCGCGACAAGGAAATCGAGCGGGTGATTGAAATCCTGTCCCGTCGCAAAAAAAACAATCCCCTTCTCATCGGTGAACCTGGTGTCGGGAAAACCGTGATCGTGGAAGGTCTCGCCAATCGCATCGCCGCTGCGGATGTGCCGGAATATCTTCTGAGCAAGCGGGTTCTATCGCTTGAAATGGGTGCCCTACTGGCGGGAGCCAAGATGCAGGGGGAGTTTGAAGAACGATTGAAAAACGTCATTGATGAAGTGACGGCTTCCGCAGGCGAGATTATTCTCTTCATTGATGAGATTCATACCGTGGTGGGGGCTGGTCGATCCTCCGGAGCTCTGGATGCCTCCAATATGCTGAAGCCAGCACTGGCCAAGGGGCGCCTGCAATGCGTGGGAGCAACCACCTTGAAAGAATACAAGCAATACATTGAATCCGACAAAGCCCTGGAACGACGGTTTCAAACCATCAAAGTGGACCCTCCTTCGGTGGAGGCCACCATCGAGATCCTGAGCGGGCTCAAACCTAAATACGAAAAACATCACCGGGTGGAATATACCGCAGAAGCCATACGGGCCGCGGCGGAGCTGTCCGATCGGTATTTACCGGATCGTGCTCTGCCGGACAAGGCGATTGACCTGGTGGATGAGGCCGGTGCCATGAAACGGCTGAAGGTCATTTACACCCCACCCGCCATCCGTGAGCTGGAGCGCAAGAAAAACGATCTGCTGGAGAAAAAGTCCCAGGCCTTTAATCAGCAGGACTTTGAAAACATGGCGCGTTTTCAGATGGAGTTATCCCAGACGGAGGTGGAGTTGACCAAACAGCGGGAGGAATTGGCCCGCAAGTCCAAACCCGAGGACCGTTTTGTGGACCGGGACGATATCGCATCCCTGATCAGTAAACAGACGGGTATCCCCGCCCAAAAAATGGTGGCCTCTGAAGCACAACGATTATTGGATCTGGAAAAACGGTTGCAAACCCGTGTCATCGGACAGGAGCATGCGGTTAAATCCGTGGCCGAAGCCATTCGTCGCAACCGTGCTGGTCTGCGTAAACCCAATGCCCCAATAGCCTCATTTCTCTTTTTAGGTCCCACAGGTGTAGGTAAGACCGAGCTGGCCAAAGCCATTGCGGCTGAGATCATGGACGACGAAAACCGTATCATACGCATCGATATGTCGGAGTATATGGAGCGGCACACCGTGTCTCGATTGATTGGTTCCCCTCCCGGGTATGTGGGCTATGGGGAGGGTGGCCAGTTAACAGAACAGGTGCGTCGGCAACCTTACTCGGTGGTGCTGTTTGATGAATTTGAAAAAGCCCATCCCGATGTTTACAACCTGCTGCTGCAGATTCTCGACGAGGGCTGGCTGACCGATGCGGAAGGTCACAAGGTCAGTTTCCGCAACTGCGTGGTGATTGGCACCTCCAACCTGGGATCAGAGGTGATGTCGGAGAGGCGGCAGCCCATTGGCATCGGCGTGCAGATGCTGGAGTGGTCCAAAGACGAGCAGACCAAAGAAATATTCAAGATCGTGCGTAATTACTTTCGTCCGGAATTCATTAACCGGCTGGACGAGATCATTGTCTTCAACCGTCTGGGTCGGGATGACTTTACGCGCATTCTCGAAGTTATGCTGGGGGATTTGGAAAAACGCCTGTCCCAGATGAATGTGGCGCTTAAGGTTGACCCGGAGGTCAGACGGCAACTGGTGGAAAGCATCGATACGGTGCAGTACGGTGCCCGTCCGTTGCGGCGGAAGATCGAGCAGGTCATCGAAAACAAAATCGCCCATCTTATGATTGAAAAGTCCGCGGATAATATTCGTGAAATCAGTGTTGTTTGGCAGAATGGCGATTTTCAGGTCCTGGCACAATAACCCATCTCATCGTCAACCCCTTGACAGTCTTATCAGAGGACTACGGGGTTGATATCCTTTAAGTAGGTTCTTCTCATCGCCCCGTGCTTCGCACGGGATTCCAAGTCTGGAACAATTGTCCATCGCCGAAAGAACATCGAGGATATTTATGGCAGAACAGTGGTTGTCCCTTGTTGAGTATGCACGTGCGTTTGGCATGTCCGACATGACAGTTCGCCGTCGCATCAAAAACGGCAAGATCAAAGCAGTGCTGCGGGAAGGCAAGTACTATATTCCGGTGGCTCCGGAAGGTGGGCAACGGCGTCCATCGATGCCTGAGCCAGGTGGCCGCCCGATGGCGCAACCAGCCATGTCGATGCATGCGTCGATGGCCAAGCAGGCTTCCAGCGAAATGATGGTGGTGAAGGGTTCATCCACCGCCGAATCGGCGCAGCCCCATGGTTATTACCCGCAGCCCAAACAACAAGGGGGCTCTGTTGGTGGAAGCGGATATCGCCCCAACCATCATGGCCCCACGAATACAAATTTTGCCGCGGATGACCAGATCATTCCAAGTCAATACAAACGCTCTATTGAGGGTAGCGAAACGTCGCTGGTGCACACCCAGGCGCTGATTGATTTCTGCGAAAACGCCCTCAAAGGCTTTGAGCACCTGGATGAGACGATCCATCAGAAATACAAGAGCAAGATTCAGGCTCTGGAAGCCTCCGTTAAAGCCAAAGATGCTGAGCTGGCCAGTCTTTACCAACAGGTGGAAGACCTGCAGCTGTTGGTCAAAGTATTTGAAAAGAAAAACGGCGCTCGCTAAAAAGGGTCCGGCATGAGTTCCACATCCGTTTTCTGTCACACACCCATCGGGCTTTGGCAATATTTTGTGGATCAATCCTACGGCCCCTGCGACTTTTTTCTGGAACGAGCCCAGCAGCAGCAGTCGGCCCCCCTCACTCTTTACCTTGCGGTCTTTGCCCTGACCATTTTACTGGAGCTTCCGTTTTACTATGCGATGCTCCGGGATCGTCCTATCCTGAAGCGCCTACAATGGATATTTCTGATCAATCTCGCCACCCACCCCTTGGTGGGTTATGGTTTTCCCTATCTGTTTAAACAGCTGAACAGCACGGTAGGGGCCTGTCTGCTGGCTTCCGAGATCTTTGCACCGGTGGTGGAGGCGCTGCTGCTCTTTCTGGGAGCCAAAATGCCGCTTGTCCGTGCTTTTGCGATTAGTATAGCCGCCAACATCTTTTCCTGGTGGGTGGGGGTCTACCTCGTGAGTTGGATATCCTAACGATATTCTGACCCATCACAACGCCACTGAGATCCCAATCAAAGACCCTCTGTCCCCCGGTATTTGTCCCCAGGGTGTCCCATCAAATTTGAAAAGAATCAAAAAAATCGGGAAATTTAGCCCTTCGAAGGTACGGGATAATCCAATAATATTAGATGGATAACAAGATTATTTTAATTATATTAAAAATTATAATATTTAATTTAACTATTATAATTTGTATTAATAAAAATAATTTAGTAATAAGCAAAACGTTGTTAAAACTTTAACTAAGAGATGGAGAAAGTCATGAAAGTTTTGAAAATCGTTCTTGCAAGTGTTTTGGCTCTGAGTGCAACCGCCGCGATGTCGGATATTCCGGTATGGGGCGCCCAATCTGTTACCCTCGAAGGCAACCTGGCCAAAAAATTGTTCAACGGGCTAAGCCCTCAATCCCAGTTTGTTTATAACAAAGGCACAGCCGACGAACTCGCGCGTCGTGGCCTCAGCATCGGTGAAGTCGTACATATCAAATGCTTTGACTATACCCGCAAAACCAGCAGCAGCTGCACCGTTGAAGTTGTTGTTGAAGAGTAATAACGTTGGGAAAGCCTGACGTTTTCCCAAAATTCCTCTTCAAAAAAGCCTTCCTTCGGGAAGGCTTTTTTTTTCTCAAAAAGAAGCCTCTATGGAAGCCAAAGCAGCGATGAGTCGCCGTAGGAAAAAAACCGGTACCGCTGCATGATGGCATGGCGGTAAAGAGTCTGCGCTTCATCCAGTCCCAGCAGCGAAGCGATCAGCATGAATAGCGTTGATCCCGGCTGATGAAAATTGGTCATCAGCGCGTTGATGGCCCATGGACGCACGCGCTCCGTGCGGGTGCGGGGTCGCAGAAAAAGCTGGGTGCGCAGCAAACGATCCCCCCATTCCAAAACCCGGGTTTCATCGCCAGCCTGGAGATAGAGAGACTGCAGAGATCGCAGGGTGGTGGTGCCAACCGCAATAATTTTGCGGCCTTCCTTTTGGGCTTCTCGTATTGCCTGCAAGGTTTGCATCGGCACCGTGAAGGACTCTTCATGCATGGGGTGTTCGTCGAGGTTTTCCGATTTGACCGGCAGGAAGGTGCCCGCTCCCACATGCAGGGTCACCGTCGCCAAACAAATGCCGCGGCTTCCGAGCCTTTGTAGTAGGGATTCGGTAAAATGCAGGCCGGCGGTTGGGGCGGCGACGGATCCTTCCGGCTGCGCATAGACCGTTTGATAGGTCTGGGCGTCTGCGGATGATTTTGCAGTCTCTGGCTGGTGGCGGCTGATGTATGGGGGTAGGGGAATGTATCCATACTCCTGCAACCATACCGAAAAAGCCGGATCTACCCGATCAAAGGTGACCTGAAATGGGGTCACCTGACCATCGCCGGGGAGGATGTGGCTCAGCTCTGCGGAGCAACCGCCATCAAACGTTATAGTGAGCCCATCCCGAAATTTTTTAAGCGGTCGTCCCAGGGCTTTCCATGTATTGGTGCTGCATCCGGCAACCCGCTCCAGCAAAAAAATTTCTGCCTTACCCCCGCTGGGCAATTTGCCAATCAGACGGCTTGGGATAACGCGACTGTTATTGACGATCAGCAGGCTACCCTCCGGCAGGATCTCCGGGAGGTTTTTCACGCCGGTGTCCAGAAAAGATCCGGGACTCTGGTAGACCAATAGACGCGCGTCATCGCGGTTGGCCAGAGGGGTTTGAGCCACCAGCTCTTCGGGAAGATCGTAACTGAAATCTGCAAGTGTCAGGTTTTTCAAAAGATACTCGCTGCCAGGACTCTAGAGGGTTTTTTCCGGCTGTTGCTCGGGGTTGTTCAACGGGGGATAACTGTGATGGTAGTGCTCACCCAGCTTTTTCTCTTTGGGGTTGGTAAAGGGATAATCTACCGCCTGGATAAAACCTGGCAGGAATTGATTCCAATAGAGATCAAGATCCTCCGGTCGGGAGTTGGCAAGCTCCAGGGTAATGGTGGGGATATTGCGCTCGTTGCCGGCGTAGTTGCCAAGGGATCCGGGGTAAAACGAGTAGTCCACCACCTTATAATTCCTGGACTTCTGGGAAATGGTATCAGCCAGCTTCTTAGCCTGCTGCTCAGTTTCGGATAGTTCCTTGCCTTTACCATCGCCGGGGCCGTCGTAATCCAAAAATCCCAGAGGTGCATGCAGCGACAGGATTTTATCAGGGGCAAATTCATCGATGAGTTTGATCTGAAACAGAGTTTCCACTTCCGAATTGGGGAAGTAACCGGGGAAATGTCCCTTTTTGCCGTTCGCTTTCCCGCGCCAGGACTTGAGCGACGACTGGTACCAGTCGATGGTGAAAAAGTTGCGATTCACATCCACCCCGTTGCTATTGGTTCGAGATGGATTCTTCAGAAAAAATCCATCCGGGTTAACCAAAGGGGCAACAATAATCTTGATATTTTTTTTGTCGTAGATATCCGGATTTTTCTGCAGGTGCCGCGCAAAGCGAAAGGCCAGCGGAATCGGTGTTAGTTCATCCGGATGCACCCCACCCAGCACCAGCGTGGTTTGCGGACCATCACCAAACTCCGCCCAGATCAAAGGCTGATCCTGCGGTGTTTTCATGGCGGTGTTCCATTTGATGTCTCCGCACGGATCCCGCTCCCACTTGTAACGCTGAAACGCGTTTCCCAGCTGCGAGCACATGGCCTTGATCTTGGCCTTCTTTTCCGCTTCCACAACCAACGTTTTATGAAACTGGGTAAACGGCACGACCTTGACGCCGGTAAATGACTTCTGCAGAAAATCAGGATGCAGTGATGGGTTGCCATGGGCCGATGCCGCAACCAGGCAACCGGCAATCCAAGAGGACAACCGTGCAAAGCCGGGTGATTTAAGTCGGTCGGTCAGCATGGTCATAAATACCCTTAAACAAGACAACCCACTCTGCAGTATATCGGGATAATAAGCTAATATCTTTAGAAATATCGGAGTCCAACCGTTCTCACAAGCACCTTGTTCTTAATAAAAATTGTATCAAGAGTCCTTTAGATCAAATATTTCAGGCGATTACAAACAGCCGACGCCCCTGGTGCCAGCCATCCCAGCGGGGTTGATTCATCCGTCCAGCCTCCACCACCATCGCCGGATGCGGACTCTGGCCGGCTTGGGATGACAAAACATCCAAGCTCCGTGGAGAGGCACCGATCAAGCTGATCCCCGGCAAACGGTGCATCTGCCTCATGAGTTCAGCCCCGTCGCAGGGGCCGCTAAAGACCACGGGCACCACAAACGGTGTGCTGTGTATAAGTTCCGTTACGGGAATCGACGGATATTCATAGCCAATAAAAATGGGCTCGCCGGGCTGAAAATCAACGAGCCCACGTTTTTCATGATCGTTCATCTGTAGGTCAAACCACGCGGACTCCACACCGCAGGCCTGTTCCACCGGCAGCGGCCCCTTCAGATATGCGCTCACCTGCTGGCGGCAGGCGAAAAGCCATGCCAACCTGGCAGCTGGCGTCCATGCATCCTCAGACCAAATGAACCACAGGCGCGAGGATAAACATCCCCGCTGTCCCAGAGCCAGGGTATCATGCAGCATGGCCTCAAGGACGGATCGCTCCGAGGCATGGGCCATCGAAATACCCACCGACGAGCCAAATCCCTGGATTGGGACCGTTGTGTGAGCGCGAATGTCCGCCAGAGTTTTGTCTTCACCATAGACTAAAATCCCGCCGCACCCTTGAGGCACAGGGGATTCGCCGATCCGAAAATCCGCACCCAGTATGTGGACAACATGGGGATCATCATGCTGTAGGCGGCTGATCAAAGCATCGATCGCCCGCATCTCAGGCCAGGGACGTCGCACCCACATCCTGAGTCCCAATAGATAACCCAGAGCTACGGGATAAAATCCCGCCATGGAGTGGGAGGAGGGGAGAACAAACAGCCACTCTTCTGTGCCGCCAGCATCAAGGGATCCACCCCAGGCATCGCGGGCTGCCCTCAGCCACGCACCAGCGTCATGCGGCAGACTGCTCTGCAGATCCATCATGGCATCCCGGGCCAAGACCGGATGCCCCAGTTCTTTTTCCCAGAGGTTGTGAAAATTCGGATCCGAAAACAATGTGACGAAAATCTTTTGGAGCTTGGGAATGCGAGACTCGACGATTCCTTCCCGTAAAGGTGTACTGCCACAACCGTCACCGCGATCATGAATCCGAGCTTCTGTACCCGTCATCCTGACTCCGAGCGTAGCGAGGGGGAAGGATCTCCCCACGCCCGACGCCGCAGCCGTTACGACTTCCTCAGCCCGTAACGAACATCCTTTCAGCGGCGCCGAAGGCACGCGTCCCCGCAGAACAAATCCGCCATCAGCCTCCAAAACCACAAGATCCTGGGTTCGCAGCGGGAGGGGGAAGTCAAAACGCAGGGGATCATCCACCAGCAAAACGCCGGAGCCTTCGATAACGGGTGGACCACCCGCATCAGTCAGAACCTTGGGTGTAACCCAGGCGGGAAACCGAAACCGCCGCTCCGACAGTGAAACGTCCCGTTTGGTGTCCTTGGGAATCCAGTCATAAGCCTGAGCGGCAAGTTCGCACATACCGTATTCACTGACGATGCGATGGGGATGAATCGTTAGTTGTCGTTGCAGGGACTGATAGAGTTCGTCCCGCCCGATGGCTCGGGATTTCCCCTTGGTGCCGCCGGTTTCAATCACGAGGGCATCGGTGGGCAACCGCAAAGTTTCACCCCGGTCCAGCCAGTGGACCCAGTGAAAGGCGGTGCCAAAGAGGATCATCGGTCTGGCCGGATCAAGTTTTGTCACGGTCGAACCCAGGTCGCCAATTTCGTTCACCCAGGTAACGGGCCACACCTCACCAAACCATTCCACCATTTGAGCCAGGCTGGAATCGGCCCATTGGGAGGGGGGAGGCACCAGACTGACGATCTGCGCGGACTCGGGAAAATCCAATAATTCCGTGAGGATACTGTTGAAAGTGAGGAGACTGCCCGCTTTGTACGCCTCTAACCCTTCAAAACGAAAGGGGGAAATTGAGCGCGAAGCCGCCGATGTGCCGCTGGATTGAAACCACCTCTCCCATGACCCCTGCTCAAGGGATGCCCGGTCGAGTTTAAAAAATTCAATGGGAAGATAACCATGTGATCCACCCGGTCGCAGGTAGTCCTCGATGGCCTCGTTGCATTTTGAAAATCCTAACTCGTTGATTTTATGGGATGTGACACCTGTCATACCAAGGAGACCCTGTATCACGCTGGATTTTTGGGCCATATCCAGTGCCCATGCACGCACTCGCGGGGAGCGAAGTCCGTCGAAGCAATGTTGCAGGGTCAGATTGGTCATGGATTTAAGGATCTGCTTTGGGCCAAAAGGCTATGGATGTTGCGCCAGGCACGGTTCTTCTGTATAAACTACCGTTGACTTCCATGTCTAAGGAATAATTACGAAAGCCCCCGATTGATACCGGAGGGGCGTTAGGTATTGGGATGGCCTCAGGATACTATCTTAAGCTGGAGCAATTTGAAGGTCCTCTGGATCTTCTGCTGCACCTGATCAAAGTGAACGAGATCGATATCTTCAATATCGATATCTTCCTTTTGACCTCCCAGTATCTGAAATACCTCCGTCTGCTAAAATACGATGATCTCGGTGATGCGGGTGAATTCCTGGAGATGGCCGCCACCCTGATCGAAATCAAGTCCCGCATGCTGCTCCCCAACGCCAACGAGAAGAAGGTGGAGGAAGAGCTGGCGGAAGACGATCCGCGACGCACCCTGCAGGAACGCCTGATCGAATACGAAAAGTTCAAGCTGGCGGCAGAGCATCTCTCGGTGCTGCCGCAAATTGGGTTACAGGTGCA
>JAKQGS010000379.1 GCA_029556045.1 Pseudomonadota bacterium
GAAAAGGTCACCGACAAATCCGTCAATAAATACCTGGGCCCCCGCAAGTTCCGCATCGGACGGCAAAACGAGCATCATGAAATCGGTCTATGCACCGGGATGGCCTGGACGGAGGTGGGTGGCGACCTGCTGGTCACCGAAGTGGCCATCCTGCCCGGTAATGGCAAACTCACCATCACCGGCAAATTGGGTGACGTCATGCAGGAATCAGCGCAGGCGGCTTTCAGTTACGTCCGCAGCCGTGCCAAATTTCTGGATATCGACGATGCCTTTTACACTAAGATGGACATCCACATTCACGTTCCAGAAGGCGCGATTCCCAAAGATGGTCCCAGCGCCGGCATCGCCCTTGCCACCTCTATCACCAGTGCCCTCACCCAGCGGCCCGTCAGCAAGGACGTCGCCATGACCGGTGAGATCACCTTACGGGGCCGTGTGCTGCCCATTGGCGGCCTCAAGGAAAAGATTTTGGCAGCCCATCGGGGCGGTATCAAAAAGATCATCATACCCATCGAAAACGAGAAGGATCTGCAGGATATCCCTAAAAACATTCTGAAGGATCTGACAATTGTGCCGGTGGAACACATGGACCAGGTACTGATCCACGCCTTGGTTTGGAAACAACCCAAGGATAACCAAGACCACGACGAGCTTTTTGAAAGATTGGCAAAAGTTACCGAAACCGAGGTCAATTCCGCCAATTTAGCTTTCGCTCATTAAACGGTTCCCGATAGATTTCCATAGGCCTGCCTCACTGGCAGGCCTTTTTTTTCCACCGAATATCCTTAATCTTTCCCGTATCCTGCCGATAACAAACCCGGATCAGGTCCCGTGAATCGTGACGGAAGGATCGCACCTTATGGCACAAGGAAAAAGTTCGGCTAAAAAATCAGCGCCCCGCAAACCAGTGTCCCGGTTAAAGGAAGTCGCATCCTCCGGAAAAACCAAGACCGCTGCCCCGCCTTCGTTGACTTTTATCGAAAACCTGAAACAACAATGGATGGCCACTGTTGATGCCATCGTCGATCCTCTGATGATCGTGGACGATCAATACCGCATCACCAAAGCCAACAAAGCCATGGCCCAGCATGCTGGTACCGACGTTAAAAGCCTGATTGGGCAAAAATGCCACAAGGCTTTTGCGGGCCGCACCTCCCCCTGTCCCGGTTGTCAAATCCAGAAGGCCTGCACCAGCCGCACCCACCAGCAGTTTGAGCTGGATCGCATCGTGCCGGATCGTTTTCACGAGGTGACGTCGCAGCCTCTCTTAAACCAGGATGGTTCACCGGCGGGCGTGGTATAGATCTATCGGGATCGCACCGAGGCTAAGCGCATGGAGCGCCAGCTGATGCAAACAGAAAAACTTGCCTCCATTGGTCTACTGGCGGGAGGCGTGGCCCATGAGCTGAACAACCCCCTGGGAGGCATTCTGATTTTTTCCCAGATGATGCTGCGGGAGATGAACCCCAGCAGCGACCACTATCAGGACGTGCAGGAGATCGAAGCCGCCGCGCAACGGTGCAAAGCGATCGTTGACAACCTTCTGGCATTTGCCCGACAGCAGCCGGATATGCACAAAGAGGAGCTGGTGCCCGTCAATCTCTACGACGCCATGAAGTCGGCTCAGCGGTTCAGCCAGGTGGGGGGACTCGGCAAAAATGTGGATATCGATGAATTGTGGTTGGATCGTACTCTGACCATCATGGGGGACCAGAACAAAATGATCCAGGTTTTCCTCAACCTGTTTCAAAACGCCTTTCATGCCATGCCGGACGGCGGCACCCTGACCATCCGGGGCCAAAGGGATCGCAAAAATCCCGATATGGTGGTGATAGACGTGGAAGACACCGGAGTCGGCATCGCCAAAAATAACCTTAAAAAGATCTTTGATCCGTTTTTCACCAGCAAAGGCCCCAACGAGGGAACCGGACTGGGTCTATCCATCTGTCACGGCATCATCACAGAGACCTTGGGAACCATCGACGTGAAGAGCGAATTAAATAGGGGTACCACCTTTACCATCCGACTGCCGCTGGTGCGAGCCGGGCTGTTAGCCGTCTGATCCGATGTGAACCATGGCAGCACCCATGCAGAAAGGGCGAAAGGCATCATGAACATACGCTGGCAGGAATGGCGAAAGATTCTCCGCCGCCATCAGATCGCTCTGGTGGCCTCTCTGATGCTGGCGCCCGTGGTCTTTCTATTGGTCCTTTCCATGGACGATTGGCTGCGCCCCTTTGCGCTGGGCCAAAATATGACCACCATTCTTGTAGGGGGATTCGCCCTTTGCATGGTGGGTGCCCTTTTAAATTTTATGATTAATCTTAGTGCTCCCGATGAAATCGGGCGGGCTAACCAGCAAAACCTTTTTGCCGCCCTCGGTGCTAGTCTGCTGGCAGGATTTGGTTATCTGTACCGGGCCGGCACCCTGCATGCCGAAATCTTCTATTTTTCAGCCTTAAGTATCAACGGCCTCATCACTTACTGCCTGCTTTACCAGACATCCATCAGTCTCAGCCTGTCGACCCGCCTGACCAATATAGTGGCGGGAATCCATGGGGGAGTCCTGGCCCTGCTTGGACTCATGGCGCACTATGAGGGTTGGACATCTTCCTCCTCCCTACTGGTGGCCTCGGGAATCCTGCGGGACGCCATGATCGGTTTGTTTCCCGTCACCATCCTGACTTTAACCCGGTTTAATGCACGGTTTCGTCTGAGCCCCAATAATTTCCGGGAGTCACTGACACTGCGCTTTATCCCAACCCCGCGAAATCGCGTTTTTTTACTACAGTTTTACGCGCTTACCAGCTTCTCGCTTGGTTATGCTTTATTCAGTCTGGTGATGGCGACGGAGTCTCCTCCGGCCGATGAAATCACCAATCTGCCATCCTTTCTGCCCCTCTATCTGCTGTGTCTCGGATGGATTCCCGCAACGGTGGGCACCCTCTATCAACTGCACAAAAACCGCGATGTTCAAAGCCGCAATATTTTGCTGGCTAACCTGGCTCCGGAGCAAGCCAGACGCTTT
>JAKQGS010000384.1 GCA_029556045.1 Pseudomonadota bacterium
CACGCTCCTGGCAGAGCTTCCGCCATGGCCCCTCCCTCTGGAATGACGACCGGTCGACGCCCCAAAGTCTGTATGGCGAATCCGTGGGCCTCCGCAAGGGAAATGACTTCGGACCATTGCACCCTGTCGACCCAATGTATCCGCCCAGGATCCAACATCCTATCGATCAACGGGGAATGCCCCCCCGGCCGCACGGTAATCGGACCACGCAGCCAGGCATGCACGTCAAATCCTGCGACTTTGAGGCGGGAGGCGGCTGCCACCACAAAATTAGAGGCATGGCTCCCCACCAGGATGGCGTCGGTCACCCCTGCACGATGGAGCGAAGGAATCAGGGAGGCCAATTTGCGAGCTTTGCTCCCGCCCCATGGTCCACCCAGTTCGTCATCCCGCTTGACCCGTAGAACGCGACCTGTCGATAAAACCAGGCAATCCATACGGGAGCGTATAGATTCAACGGGCACGTCCCTTCCGGCCTTCCCTTCTCTGGCTAGGGAGGCGGCGACCCACGCGCGAAACACCGCCTTGAATGCATCGTTCATCGCACTATTATCCTTGCGCTTTTTGCTGCTATTTTATTCCTTATCACACTCCGATTGCCTCCTGCCGATAGAAATTTGTTGAACGCAGGAGGATCAACATGATCGCCAAGAAAATCTCATTTTTTCCCGATCCCATTCCCTACGAATCACCCTATCCCAGGGCCATGCGTGAGCCGGTCAATGGACCATGGACCTCTTATCAAAGCCTGCAGGAAAATCTGGCGGAAAGACATAGGGGCCAGCCTCCATTGAGCCCCAACCCCCTAAGACGCAATCCTGCGACACAAGCGGATCCAACGCCCGCGCAAATGACCTGGTTGCATGAAGGATTGCACCGGTACTTTCGTCAGATGGCTGCCGTCGCACATGACCTTGAGCGGGAAGAAGTCCGGCGCACCTGGTTTCGGATAGCGGAGCAATACGACGAGGATCTCCGCCGCGAGCTTTGGACCGCCATACAGATGGAGCACCTGCGACACATCCATGACCGCCATCATCAGCATTTGATACAGGAGCAGGCACGGAATCTTGCGGCATGGCTACAAAAAATGGAATGGGTGGAGTATCGCGTGGAAGGTTTGGATGGCATACGACTGGCCCAAAGAAAGTTTGAAGAATACGCATTGGATCGAGCCTATCGCCACCGCATTCTATTGATGAACCAGAGTACTTCTCCGCAGACAGCAATTCGCACCGCAAAAAAATCATAAACGGGCTAACGGCTACTCAGCAGAGTGTCTCGTCCCATAATAAAGGGAATTGGGTTTAAAGCCAAACCCCGGGCCGTACGATACTCAAAATGCAGATGCAGCCCTGTTGCGTTACCCGTCTGACCGACGGTGGCAATCAATTGTCCCTTTCGGTAAGTCTGCCCCCGCCGCGCTAAAAGACGGGAACAATGGGCGTAAAGTGTCGTATAGCCACCGTGATCCATGATTAACGTCTTGCCATATCCCCGCATCCACCCGGCAAAAATCACCTTGCCTTCTGCCGCGGCTTTGATACCTGCTCCCACGCCGGCTTTGATATCAATACCCTTATGCATGCGACCGAAACGTCGCCCGTAGTAGGAACTGACACTTCCTGCAACCGGCCAATCGATATACGGAACATTGACCTGCGCCAGCTCCCTGGAAACCTTTGGTTTCTGCTGATTCACAATCGCATTGTGTATGGCCGGCACAAAAATGGCCTGTCCGGATTTGAGGGTTTTGCGCGGACCCACATGATTGATGGAAGCCAATTCATCTGTTTTAATGCCGTAACGCTGCGCCACATCCTCGATAGTTTCCCCTTTGCGGGCTTTCACGTAAAAACCAACATCCGAGGTGCGGGGACGGGACACACAACTGGCGGACAGGACAGCCAGGATCCCCATCAGCGCGGCTATTCGCAGGGTCAAAAAAATTTTATGACTGAACCAGAACAATGCCATGCAACCTTCCGGAGGGTTAATCCATTTTAAAAGACAGAATGTCTTCGGTGAAGTCACGTGAGACCTGAATAGGAAAAAGTTGCCCGGTACTGCGGACAAGAAAAAACCGCCCCGGGGGGCGGTTCAAATCTCTGCAGATAATCTTTGAACTCCGCTCAGAGCGGATTAAAGACGAACGGATAGCTGACGTTCACCGCCTGACCTCCGCGCGGTTTTGGGAACGACCACCGCGATACGTGGCCGGTCACGCAACCGGTCATGACAGAATCACTGATGGTACTGGAGAGGATCGAAGCCGAGGAAACACGGCCGTTCGGGTCCACCACAAATTTGACTTTAATTTTACCGTTGGCACTGGGAGAGCGCTGCAACAGCTGCTCGTAGCAGTGGCGAATCTGGTTCAGGTTGGCGCGAATCACCGCCTGAACTTCCTGCATCGTTAAACCACCACTCACCACCGGGTCACCAGGGGGAACCACAACGTTGGCACGGCCTGAGCCACCACCACCGGCGCCCTTCTTTCCGAAACCGCTTCCGAGGCCACCACCACCGAGGCCGGTTCCGGAAAGACCCGAGCCGCCCGCACCACCGGAGCCGCCCTGTCCACCACCCCAACCACCGGAGCCTGAGCCGAAATTGCCGCCGGTACCTGCGCCAGCCAGACCAAGCGAACTACCGGTACCAACACCCCCAAGGCCGTATGTCTTACTGGCAGAACCAGCCCCACCACCGGCGCCACCACCGGCGCCACCAGCAGAGTTGCGGAAATTGGTTTTAATGGCACCTGGGCCGGTTTTATCCAGAATTTTGCCAGCTCCCAAACCGAGTTTGGAGAGGTTCACGCCAGAGGCCTTGTCGTTTTTGACCCCTTCAACACCCATGACGCTGGCGGACTTATTGCCTTTCCGCTCACCGCCCCGTTGATTCATACCGCCCCCAACGTGACCACCCGCTTTACCCAGCGGTTGATTGTTTTTGGGGCCAGCCAGCTTGAAGTCCGGATTCTTGGCACTGGTGGAAGGCATCCCCTGTTTACCCTTGCTGGCGTCCGACAACTTCGACAACGAAGGTTTATCAGCATTGGTGGCCGGTCCTTTGGCGGTATCCGGCTTGGTGGCGTTGGGCGTCGGTGGCTTCGGTGTCGGCGGTGTCGGCACCGGCGCAACCTTCTGCTGCGGCGTTGGAACCTGGGCCAGCGATTGTGTTGGCTTTTCCACCGGCTTTTCCACCGGCTTAACTTGCTTCGGCTTTTCCTTCTCCACCGGCTTCACCGGCACTGGTGGCTTAGGAGGAGGAACCGGAGGTTTCGGTTTCGGCGGCGGTTGTTTGACCTCCGCTATTTTCTTCTCAGGCTTAGGTTTGGGCGGCTCTTCTTTGGGTTTTGGTTTTTCGATGGGTTTCGGAGGCTCCTTTTTCTCGGGCTCCTTCTTCTCCGGAACATTGACCATAGCCCAGATATCGTCTTCTTTTTCATCCACTGGTTTTGGTTTAGCCATCCACAAGAAGGGGATGGTGACAAAATAAAGCAACGCGGCCACTGTCATCAATCCGGCAAAAAATGGATCACGGGCCTGCTGCCGTGGCAGTTCCAACGGAGGCGGTGTGACATAACTGACAAAGTAACGCACTGTCCCTTGGCTGATATGGGCAATGTCGCGGCGACCCAGTTCTATGCTCGCTTGCCCTTTCTTTTCGTAGACCTTACCCTCTTTACGGATACGCGCCACCATGTCATCCATCAGGCGCAGACGGTAACCAGAGGATCCGACTTTGACAAAAAGATGCTGGTCCACCTCATTTTCACCACCCGCAATAAAGTGGGCCTTGGGTGGGATACCGATGGTGACGTTTTCGAAATTTTTAAGTTTGGGGTGAAACAGATCAACATCCAGAATGGTGGATCCCCAATAAGCGACCACCTCCAGGATATTGCCGCTGGGCTTGGCATTGCGTGGCGAAAATAACATGCCGTCGCGACCGCCACGCTGATCTCCTTTGCCGCTCCGACTGGACTCCGAACGCCGTGTATCGGCACGACGCGATTTTCCCTCAGTCATATCACCCTCACCTGCGGTCTCTTTCATGGGAACACCGGGAATACTTGGCTCCTCGGGGAGCCGGGTTGATGCAGACTGAAAATCGGTGGCACCGCTGGCACCCTCTGCCAGAACATCGATGACCACGCTGCCAATAAGAATGACATCACCAATCTTTAGTTTCGCTTCAACGTCGACTTTCTGGCCATTGACCATGACGCCGGCTTTTGAGCCCAGGTCAGTGATGACCTTGTTGCCCGCCTCATCTTCTTCGATCATGGCATGAATCGGCTCCACATCCGGTGCACGGATCACGATTTCGTTGGACAATAGCGTGCCAACAAGCATCCGATCGCGAATGGGAATCGTCTGGGGGGGCTGGTTTGGCAGTGTAAACCGGATCTCGAGGTTCATTCCACGTCCTCTGCATTAACCGTTGCAACTCAAAATGAATCTTTTAATTAAATGTTATCATGAGTTGATGAAAATATAAAAGAAGCGGACCAATTTTAGTTGGTCCTTTCACCCACCGGCTCCACCTTGCGGTTGAGTATCGCCGGATTCTGCCGGCTGTTTCCCTTGGGGCTCAGGTTTTGCAGCGCCATCACCCGAACCACCCGTCGGCTGCTTTGACTGATCTTTTGCGGATTCTTTGGCTTCACGGGCGGCAGCTTTTGCCTCCTTAGCGGCCTCTTGTTTGCGGATGGCCTCTTCCTTTTTCCGAGAGGCCTCCTCTTTGGACTTCCGCTCATCATCATCGATGGCAGCAATCATGCGGTAAGCCCGCTCATCCACAACGGGGGATCCGCCCTTGGCTTTAACCAGCTTATTCAGCATTTTTTTGGCTTCCGCATAATTCCCCAATCCCTGGTACTCGTTCAGGGCACAACTCAGCAGGGCGGGTTTGTAATCGCCTTTCATCGAGTTAATGCGACTACAAAGTGCGGAGACCCGTTTGGCGTTACCCGACAGGCGTTCCGCCACCAGCACACCATATAGTGCAAACCAGTCATTACTCATTGGTTCCAGCATCTTCAGGGCGGTTTTATAGTCCCCAAAACGCAGTGCCGTGAATCCAATGTTCAGTGCGGCTGGCTGGTATCCTGGAATGGCCTTCAGGGCCTCTTCCCAAAGAGCCACCGCCTCTGGCAGGCGGTCGTCCATTTGAGCTATCATGCCTTCTGCGGTTTTGACTGCGGCAATGATGTTTTTGTTTTTGTTATCGGACAGATTCCCAAGGAAATGTTCCGCCAAAGTCAGTTTGCCGCTGCGCAGAGCGGTTAGAGCCAACTCCAGTGTGGCCACCTCGGACATCTCGCGGCGGATATCCTTTTTCATTTCAACACTGATCAACTTTTGAGCTGCTTTATAAACGTCTTCCAGCGGGGCATCACCAAATCGTTTGAGCGACATCAGACCAACCAGGCTGGCCCGATCTTTGAAATCAGGGTTTTTGAGACCGTTTTCTAAATTTTCCGCCAGACTTCGGGCTTTGCCCTTGTCGACGGTTTTTGAAGTCAAAGAATTATTGGTGGCTGAGAACGCGATCGTCCGCGTCGAGCCTGCCACAAAAACCGCTTCATTTTCCTCTTTTTCAGCCGCGGCTTTGCTTCCTTTGCGATCACCACCGTCTCGGCTACCGTCGGCTAAATTGTCCCTGCCAACTGACTTTTTGGATTTGGTAGTCTCGCACCCCGTTAGGGCCAGGCCGCCGGCCAAGAGAATGATACTACCGTACTTAAATAATGTCGGCGTCTTATAATGCAACACGTCAGTGGCTTCCTTTCAACTGGGACACGATACTGGTGGAAACCTCCGCTCCCAAAAAGTCTGGTTTAACCACAAAGTCTTCAAACACCAGTTTTTGTCCGTTCAAACGATGAATGGAGTTCAAAATCTTAATGGACCACTCATTGTAAACCTTAAATTTAGTCACAGTATCCTGAGCAATTTTATACCAGTTCATAGCCGCCTTACGCCGTTCTGCAATCTGCGCACCCAATTCTTTCAGCACGTCCTCTTTAGAAGCCCCTTTAATAGCCGGCGCATTTTCCATGGCCAGTGCATAGTTTTCATTAGCCAAACCCATCTGATAAAGGGCTGCGACACCCCAGTATGCATCCTTGGTTCCCACTACGTTATTCATAGCCCCTTCGAGTTCCTGCAAGGCCACCGCTTTCTTTTCAATCGAACCGGCAAGGCGATCAACGGTTCCGCCCTGGAGTTTTACCGCGTTATATTTCGGCACGACGGGAGCGGTGCTGCTATAGGCCAGCTCACCAATATAACGAAGGGACTCACCGCTGACATTAGCCATATCCGCCTGGTAGGCCGCCTTCATGTCCCGCGCCGCCGCATCCGCCAGTCCACCTTTACCCTGAGCAGCATGATAAATCTTGTAATTGATCTCGATGCGTTGGTTGCTGCTCAGCTTAAATTTGGGCACATAATGCTCACGAATCAACTTCACCATTAAACCATACTTCTTTTTGCGTTCGGCGCTGATGATGAGTTGGTAGACATAAGCTTGGCCTCCGTCCGGCAGACGGTTGAATATGCCGGTGCACACCGACAGCGCGTTTTCCGAATCGACGGCCACCAACAATTCACATGACTTAGCCAGAGCACCCGGCGTTTCCTTGGCCTTTGGATACTTTTTAGCAAACAGCATGAAATGCTGCGACGCTTTGGTGTATTCCAGCTGCTTTTCATGAATCTTGGCAATATTGAGCAAGGCCTCTTCCGCCTGAGGCTTGTCCGGAAATTTTTGCACAATAACCGTATAAGCGGCAATGGCGTTAGGAATGGCTCCGGCTTTAACATAGTCCACCGCGGCATTGTACCAAAGTTTGTAAGCATCCGGGTCTTTCGGATATTTACGCGCCTGGGCTTCGTATTTCTGCGCCCGTTTCAGTGTATTCGTTTCCTTGGTGATGGCTTCCTTTTCAGCTCCCCGCTGCAAGCCACGCAGATTATCGCCGACTTTTCCCTTATTGTAGGACTCGATTTTCAAGAGCTGATCGGTAACTGCCAAAAGCTCCTTGCGATTATCCATGATCAGTGGAATCAACAGTTCAACCGCTGCCGGACCTTCTTTGGCATTCGAATATTTGGTGGCCAACAACTTCAGGTAACGTACGGAGTTGGCTTTTTGACCCGATTGGTAATAAATTTTGGTGATGCCGGTTTCGCAGGATTTAATGCGCACCTTATCCTGCGGGTACCATTCCGTATACTTGGCACAGGCCTTGATATAGTTTTTGGCCCGCAGCGACAGAGGCCGTGGTTTTTTGAAATCAGGGGTACGTTTTTTCAATACCTTGAACTCTGGTTCAAAATCCTTGACAAAGGCCCGCACCATGTCTACCGATGAAGTCCGGTGAATATTGGTGGCCTTATTGTTTTGTGGATTGTACATGATCGCCTTTTTCTTACCCAGGCTGGCGATTTCAAGATAATAGCGTCCCGCCTCCCGGTAGTTCTTTAAATAGTACTCAATATCAGCGATATAGTACTTAACCCCAGGCACTTCCTTGGCCGTAGGATAGGACTGCAAAAAAAGGAGGTAGCCGTTGCGCGCTTCCTTGTTCAGTTCAAGGTTATCGTCTTTGATGGCTTTCTGGTGAGTTAAACTGCTGTAATAAAGGATCTGATCCTTAATCATCGCCTCGGTTTCGATCACTACTTTTTTAGGATTTTTAGCAGCCCATGCACTTTTCCGGCCATACATGGCAGGAAATCGCGAAAGCTCTTTCCAGACAGGTTTGTATTGACCTAAAGCATAAAGCAGCGAAATAATCTCTTTCTGCGAGTTCGGCCCCTCTTCATCATACGGTGCCACCCGTTGAAAACGTTTCAACACATCGATCGCTTGTTTATAGGCACCTTGATCAGCAAGGATATTGGACAAAAGCAGCAAAAACGGCCCAATGTACTTGCTACCGTTATTGGCGCGGTAATAGGCAATCGCCCCTTCAACATCCCGCAATTCCGCAAAAGCATAGACCATATCCCGCATGGCCTCGTCTTTCAGGTTACCCTCTGCGGAATTGCCGCTCTTGGCCTGCATCACCAGACGTTTCCAAAGATTCAAAGCATCTTTATATTTTCCGAGGTTATATGAACACCAGCCGGATTTGAAAACCGACCATATATAACGTTTCGAACGGCGAAACCGCATGGCCTTGTCATAATGAGTTTGCGCATTGCGGAAGTCGTTGCGATCAAAATAGAAATCCCCCAGTGCCGCATAAGCGTCCCCGGCAATATTCGAGTTGGGATATTTTTGAATCAGCTGCGTATACATTCGGGCTGCTTCTTTTTCATCACCCAAATAGGCCAGAGCAACCGCCTTGTTGAAAGTCACCACATCAGCATTCTTGTTGCGGGGATACTCGTCAAGCATTTCAGTGGCTTGCTCAGCCACCATCTGCCAATAACGGGTGGATTTCGAGTTTTCCAGTTTTGGTTCTGTGCCCCGACGTCCGTTATTATTCCAGTTCTGCCAGGCCTTGTCATAAGCACGCTCCTCCTCGGAACGCACGTAAGTGGACTGCTCCATGTACAGGTTGAGGATCCGCTCCAGGATTTCAAGCCGTTGGGCCGACCCACGCGGCAGCGATTTCGCCGTTTTTTTGAGATATTTTGATGTTTTTTCGATGCCTTTGATTAACTTGCGCTCGATTTCCACGGCAAAAACGGCGGATTTATTGAGCTGCGGCGCAGCTTTTTCCGAGCGTTTAACGCGTTTGCGTTCCTTCACATCAAGCACCGCCCGCTTTTTGCTGCCACCTTCAGCAGCCTGGTTGGCTTCCGCTTTTCCGCCATTGCCACCTTTGGGTTTTGCTGCGGCGAGAGCCGAATCCCCCATCGCTGCCAGAAACAGAGCTACCGCCATTGTGACGGCCGAAGCGATTAGGATAGTTTTTTCTCGAAGTTTCATGCCCTAGCTTCCTTGCAGTATGAGATGCGCTTCAATTACTTCTTTTTATCGGCGGCACCCTTCTCCGTGCATTGACTGTTCAGGTTGTAGACGTAATAACCCAGCTCATCTTCCCAATATTCCTGTTCAAATGGCCAGTATTCGAGGCTTTGCGAAAGACTGAGTTTTTGCATACCACCGATAAACTGGACCTTGTCGTCGGGATTCGTCACCGCGATCTTGGAACGAAGTTTAGCCAGCTTGCCAAGCTGCATCTCCGCCACAATCAGTTTGGTCTGATTGGAAAGATCCAAAAGCTGTGAATAATAGGTGGTGGAAAGTTTGTACATGCGCCGACCGGCATCGGTGATGGCACTGGATTTTTTTGCGTCAAGAAAGCTCTTGAGAGAGCCAAGCAACCCTGACGACTTCCATTTGCCGTAGCTGTTCAGAGCATCCAGTTCGCGATCCGCAAAACGGATGGTATCCCGCGCTCCCTTGTAGGCGTCCATGTAGGAAAGCTTTTTAATGATCTCTTCCGCATTATTGTATTTAATATCCTGTCCGTTCTTGTAGTCATAAACCAATTTGAAGAAGCCCTTGGGATTGCCGCGATAGCGGTTCAGCATGGCTTTAACATCGCCAAAAACCGGCGAATAACGCACCTTGAAGCGCCGCATCGATTTTTTGACCTCTTCGTACCGACAAAGACGCAGAAAAGTGATGGCTTGCAAAATATAGGTTTCAGGATAAAACCGGTTGATAAAAAAAGGCGAATGGATTGTATGAATATTACCCAGACTATTATTGAACTTCTCCATGAAAAAGAACGCCCACGATGCCTCCCAAATGGCATCCAGCCAATAATCGGAATCCCGGGGAATACGACTGTAATAGCCAATGGACTCCGAGTAGCGTTTAACTTCATAGTGCACGCGGGCAATGTTCATCAGCGCCATTTCCCGTAGTTCCGCATTGCGATCACTATTGCCGGCACCACTTAGAACCCTTTCAAAATAACTTATCGCCTTGCTATGCTGCCCTGAAAGGTTGGCAACCACCCCCAAGTGAAAAATGGCGCCCAAATGATAAGCGGAATCCGACGGTACTTTTTCAAAATATTCGGAGGACTTTTCCAATTTGCGATCGTTAAAGGCTTCAATACCCAGGTAGTAGAAGTAGAATCCACGGGCTGGCCCCGGTACGTCCGATGGGCTGATTTTGGTTTTAAAAAGCTTCACAACATGGGATTGACCAAGGCTGATACGGCTATTGATCCGACCCAATTCTTCCAGCGCCGAACGAAAGAAGGGGTTGCCACCTCCGGGACCACGGCGCACGATGATACTGTAATATTTCGATGCAGAGTTATAGAGATTCAACTTTTGAAGACTCTGCGCCAGGCCCCATTCCGCCTTGATGCGCTCCTCCTTGTTGCGGGGGGCTGTGTAAGTGTTAAAATAGGCTGCTGCCGCCGACATGTAGTCTTTGCGGGCAAAGTATTGCTGCGCTGCGGCATAGTTGGCCAGCAGTGTTTCACTGCTGAGCAGCAGCAGAATCGAGCCGACTGTCCAACAAATTTTTTTGATGCGATCGATCATGAGCTAAACCTTCGCTCCTAGAAAAATTTGGATGCTCCAAACTGCAGCGTGATGGTATTGTGAACACCTTTACCACCACCGCCGTTGGCTTCCACGCTGGCAGGGGCGCATTCTGCATCCAATTTGTCGTAAAACATGCTGTGATTGCGAATATTAAAACGCAATGACGTCGCCTTGTTGATAAAGTACCGCTGACCGATACCCAGCATAAAGGCTGGATAAGCCTTGACGGTATCAGCCGGCAACAGTTCGGCATCGGGATTTTTTGCCAGATCCGGCGCCACGCAGAAATCACTGTACTTCCAGTCGATACCAGTCAGACCAGCGCCGGCAGTAAGATAAGTGTCGAAGTAGACCAGGCGACCGGACGGCAACTGCCATTTACCATAGATGGGTGTCCATTGCAGCGCGGCATCCATCAGATAGAGGGTCCGAAAGATTTTGGTTTTAATTTCAAATTCTTCGAAGAGAAGACGCTTGTCTTCTTTATCGATACTGAAACCAAAGGCACCGGAGAGTTCAAGAGCAATCGACTCCGAGAAGTGATAAGTCATGGCTCCGGTGGCCAGATAGGTATAGATGAAGGTCTCGTTCATAATTGTGGCTAATTCAGCCCCCAGCTCAAAGCGCCCGCGTTTATTGAAATAACGGGGACGAATGACCCGGATCTCCACGTTTTCAAACCGATCGTCCTTGGCATAGACAACCGGAGCCGTCACCAGAGCTTCTCCGATCAATGCCAGGCACAGGGACAGGGACAGCGGGATCAGGGAACACCGCATCAACGAAGTTCTGGGCCAATAACGTAGGATTTTCTTGAGCGTCAACACAACCGCATGACCCCCTGGGTTCCGTTAAATTTCTTCTTTAGACACCAGCAATTTAAAGGTAATAAAGTCGGCCTGCTGAGCCGACAACATCACCCTTTTGGCCAGCTTGAACCGGTGACCCTGATCCATTTCCATAGTGATAGCTTCAGCTTTTTTCTTTTTTTCCTCACCGCCCGCTGCCACGACTTTCTGATTCATCTTGGCCAGCTTCTCCAGTTCTTTATAAACCGGAAAAATCGCCCCCTGCGAACGATCCGCCTCCGGAACATCACCATTGACGATGGTGGTAATCACCTTTTCATTGATGATAATCTCCTTTTTAGTCACCACCAGCGAGGGGATCTCGTCGATATTCGACAGCGTTTGGGACTGCGGCAACTCAACATTTTCATTGATGTCGTAATTCACCGGGTCGGTGGAGAAACTCATCAAAAGAAAGGTGACTAGGATACTGAAAATATCCAACATCGGCGTAAGGTTTAACGATAGGGCTTCGCCGTCACTACCGACTGATGCCATACTCCCTCCCTGGAGACCCGTAACGAAAGTTATTATTTATAGGACAACGCTGCCAATAACCACTTTTTCATAAATGAAATCGGACTCACGTTTATCATTGGTTTTTTCATCGGTCACAATGATCTTGGGATCCGACTGCAACCTTGTTTTAACCGTGTCGACCACCTGAATCAGGGCACTGTAGGGCACATCGTCTTCCGAAAAGACGGTGACCTTATCTGCATCCTGTTCACGCATACGCAGATCCACCAGATCTTTATGCATGCGTGCCAAATCGCCTTTGTTCAGTTTATAAATGGTTTCTTTTTTATCGACAGGGGGAGCGGACCAAATGGTGGTCAGTTTGACCTCCTCCTTTTCGATATCAACATTGATGCTCAAGGTTCGTTGGGGTTTGTCGGGAATATCTGGCGAATTGCTGAAAAAAGGAATCTGCACTTCGAGAATACCCAGTCCTATAAAAGCCGCTGATACCAGCAGAAAGGTATTCAACATCGAAAACACGTCGATAAACGGCATGATGTTGAGTTCAGCAGCACCAACCTTGATTTCCGCTCTTTTCTTTTTTTTCTTGCGACTAGCCAAAAGCAGGCCCTCCGTGGCTGCTAGAACCGAGCGTCACCCCGACGCCCGGTTATCTCATCAGGGAACAGAGAATCAATGTTCTGAGGAACCTCTAAGCTTCATTTTACGCGTGTAGAGGAGATCCAGAAGCTTGGCGGCGTTCTTGTTAATGTCCTCCACCAGAGCGGCCTGCTTGGCCACCAATACACCGTAGAAAAAAAGACAGAACAGAGCGGTACTCAGACCATATGAGGTCGCGTTCAATGCTTCGGCGATACCTTCCGCCAGCAGGGTTTGTTTCTGCGCACCGGTGGCTTTCGCAACCGCGGCAAAAGAGCGCATCAGACCGAAAATCGTACCCAAAAGGCCTAGCAGGGTGGCGACGTTGGCGGTGGTGGCCAAAAAGCCGGTGAATTTGGTGACTTTCGGCACACTGGACAGGATGGCGTGATCGAGGGCGTGTTCAATCTCCTTGCTGGAGTCGTTGGAGCGCTTCAGTCCTTCCGCCAAAACGGTCGGTACCAGTTTGGGGCGAGCTTTTTTACACAGGCGGATGGCATTTTCGATGGAATTGTTCATGACCATCTTTTGCACCATGGCCATAAACCCAGAGCTGTTGACGAGATCGTACTCCAACCAGTAGCGGTACGACCGTTCAAAAACGATCACCGCCGATATGATCGCGACGAGCGTGATGGAGGACATAACTTCAATGCCACCCTGATGGAAATACCGGACAATCGCTTCCATGCTGATACCCCTCTCCATGAAGAACCTGGTTTTACCAAGGCCCAACCAACCCTGGCTTTCTGTTATTGCACTCATGTTATTTTATGAGCTTTTAATAAAATTCTACGAACCTCTGCCGGTAAATGTCAACCGGCTGCCAATAAATTCAAAAGATTGTAGCGCAGTCCCTGGATTTGCCATATATTTGAATTCAAATGATATGCCCTAATAATGCCGAGACTTAGGACTCACCATGAAACATCCAACTCAGAATTTTGAACATTCGGTCGTCACGACCAAATTTGCGGAATTGATTGGGTGGGCCCGTAAAAATTCCCTGTGGCCCTACCCGTTTGGCACCGCCTGCTGCGGTATCGAATATATGGCTACCGTCGGTCCAAAATACGACGTGTCGCGGCTAGGAGCAGAAGTCGTGCGCTTTTCACCCCGCCAAAGCGACGTGATGATCGTGGCAGGCACCATTACGGAAAAAATGGCGCCAGTACTGCGCAAGATTTACGATCAGATGGCTGAACCTAAATGGGTGATCTCTATGGGTGCCTGTGCCTCAAGTGGTGGTTTTTACCGAGCCTATCATGTTGTCCAGGGGGTCGATCGCATCGTGCCGGTTGATGTTTACATTGCCGGGTGCCCACTCACCCCCGAAGCCGTCATCGCCGGAATCATGACCCTACAGGATAAAATCGGGGAAAGATCCCGCCAAGGGCAAATGTGAACAACGATGCTGACATAATAGCTGAGGGTATTCCATGAATACAGGCATGCCGGGATCCTTGTTCGTGGATCTCGCCCAATACAAGCCACTGCCACCTGGAGAGGCGTTGCGCGTTGTTGCCCACGGCTCACAAGTGGATATCGTCAACAGCATCGAGGCTGCGGTCAGGGTCTTGCAGTCGGGCATGGATTACCGCATCGTCGTGGCGAACGGCCCCGATCCCCAGATTCTCAACCTGGCTCGTAAAATTCCGTTGTGTCAGACCGTTGTGGTTTCGCCGATGGCGATTCCGGAAATCAGCGCGTCTTTGGCGGGGCAAGAGGATCAGTTGATTGATCACTTGATTGCCCATTACGACAGGACCGGCTGGGTGGTGGAACAGCTGCGTATTTGCCTGCAAAAAATACTCACTGCCAATATTTTTGGAGTGGATAAATATCTGATCCATGGCACGGCTATTCAACGTTTTCCCATTCGTGGCTCCGGCGATCGCAATCCCCTCAATATGGAGGTGATGAAATTCGCGCAAAAGTGCGGCCTTGGGCAGCACCTCTCCAAAACCCTGTTCGGTATTTCCGAAGAATTGCTGATGAATGTGTTGTACGATGGGCCACTCGCCAGCGGGGCCTACGATCCTTCAACTTTCAATCGCAACAGCCCGGTGGAACTTACTCCGCACGAGCAGGGAGAATTGACATTTGGCTGCGATGGTCAATGTTTTGTTCTGGCTGCCAGCGATCCCTTCGGCGCCCTTAAACGGGGTACGTTTTTTGCCTATTTGAAAAAAATTATGAAGCGAGACGATACGCAGGGATTGATCGATACCAAAAAAGAAGGGGCTGGCCTTGGCTTTTTCAAGATGCTGTATGGTTGTAACGCTTTGATTTGTGATGTGAAAGCCATGCAAAAAACCGAGGTCATGGCTTTGCTGGACCTGCGGGAACCCGTGCGGGATTTTAGCATGATGCCGCGATCGGTGCATTTTTTCCAAATCTGATAACGTTTATCGTAATGTTTTAAAGGAGCAAGACATGGCAAAAATCAAAGTCAATCGCCCCGTGGTGGAGATGGATGGAGACGAGATGACGCGCATAATCTGGGCCAAAATCAAAGAAAAGCTCATCCTTCCTTATCTCGACATCGATATCAAGTATTTCGACCTCGGAATGGAAAACCGCGATGCCACCAACGACCAGGTGACCTTGGATGCAGCAAAGGCCATCAAAGAGTTTGACGTGGGCATCAAATGCGCCACTATCACCCCTGATGAGGCCCGCGTTAAGGAATTCGGCTTGAAAAAAATGTGGAAAAGCCCCAATGGCACCATCCGCAATTATCTTGGTGGCACCGTTTTCCGCGAGCCCATTATCTGCAAAAACATTCCTCGTCTGGTTCCCAACTGGAAGCGGCCCATCGTTGTGGGCCGCCATGCTCATGCCGACCAATACAAAGCAACGGATGTCTCTATTCCCGGTGCCGGTAAATTGAAGATGGTATTCGAACCGGCGCAAGGCGGTGAACCAACCGTTTGGGAAGTCAATGAATTTAAAGATGCCGGAATCGCCATGGGCATGTTCAATACCGATGAATCCATCGCCGGTTTCGCCAAGTCCTGCTTTCAGTACGGTTTAAGCAAAGGTTTCCCTGTTTACCTGTCGACTAAAAACACCATCCTGAAAACATACGATGGTCGCTTCAAGGACATCTTTCAAAAGGTCTATGACAGCGAATTTGCCTCATCATACAAGAACGCAGGACTGACCTACGAGCACCGTTTGATCGACGACATGGTGGCCCAGGTTCTTAAATGGGATGGCGGTATCGTTTGGGCGTGTAAAAATTACGATGGCGACGTTCAATCGGACACCGTGGCCCAGGGCTTTGGCAGCTTGGGGCTGATGACCTCCGTTCTGATGTGCCCCAATGGCCGCACCATCGAAACAGAAGCGGCCCACGGCACGGTAACCCGTCATTACCGCGATCACCAGGCTGGCAAGAAAACCAGCACAAACCCAGTGGCCAGCATTTTTGCATGGACGCAAGGACTCGCCCACCGCGGTCGCCTGGATGAAACGCCCGCAGTGGTGAAATTCGCGCAAACCCTGGAAAAAGTCTGCGTGCAAACCATCGAGGGCGGCGCCATGACCAAAGATCTGGCGGTGTGCATACACGGCAACAATCCCCCAGCGGGGAGCTACATGTACACTGACGACTTCCTGGATGCGCTGGCAGCTAACCTCAACAAAGCCATGGCTTAACGCTGCCGCGATGGTCCAGTAGTGCAAATGGCTTCCCCTACCGTCATAGAGACACGCGAGTTATCGAAACGCTACGGCCCCCAGTGGGCCGTTAGCGATCTCACCCTTGCGGTTCAAACGGGAACCACCGTTGGTATCATCGGCCCCAATGGCAGCGGTAAAACCACCCTGCTGAATTTACTGACCGGTGTGATTCGCCCCACCCGCGGGACCTATCGCTGGTTCGGTGAACCGTTTTCACCCGCCTCTGCCCGTCGTTGCGGCT
Organism: Pseudomonadota bacterium; assembly: GCA_029556045.1. The sequence continues at coordinate 16,437 of JAKQGS010000384.1, forward strand.
GCCTGATCGAGCGACCGGCATTTTATCCCTGGCTCAGTGCGCGGGATAACCTGGCGATTGTGGCCTTAAACCGTGGTTTACCTCCCCATGACCTGTCGCGGTCCCTGCGTGCCGTCGGCCTTGACCCGCAATCCTCCCTTTCCGTGCAAAAATTTTCTCTGGGCATGAAACAACGCCTTGGGCTCGCCGCGGCGTTTCTAGGGGATCCGGAGGTTTTAATTTTAGATGAACCCACCAACGGGTTAGATGCGGAAGGGATGATCCATGTACGAGATCTGGTGCAGGAACACCATCGCCGCGGCGCCACAATTCTGATGACCAGCCATATCCTCAGTGAAATCGAGTTGCTCTGCACCGATGTGCTGGTGTTGCAGAAAGGGCGATTGATTAGCCAGGATCCTTCACTGCCGACCGCTGATTCTGCATTCGAGCGGTCAGTGATTGTCGGTGCCATTGATCCGGCCGGTTTAATCCATCTAACCACCGAATGGGGGCTCAAAACTATTGCCATGGGACAGGATCTGTATCTGATTTCTCTGCCGTCGGAATGGACGGTGGCATCGTTGAACCGTCGTTTGGTCGAAGCCGGCGTCGATCTGCACCACCTTGTTCCCAAAGAATCCACGCTGGAGGAGCGTTTCCTTAAGATGATAGGCGCATCACCGGCGCCGGAGAATCGTCAATGATCAAAGTTCTGCTGCAACGGGAATGGATCATTGTCCGCTCGTACCGGGTCGCCTGGTTTCTATTGACGGCTTATGTGCTCTCTCTGTTTGCCGGCCAGCTCGTTTTGCGTAAGATCTGGCCCACGTTAAAAAGCGTTTCTCTGCAGGGGCTGGAAGGTTTGGCCCCCAATCTGACCCCACATGATCTATTGGGCTGGGCCCTGGGGTGGGGCGCTTCCTTTGCCATGCTGTTTGTGGTGCAGATGACCGCTGCCGAGTTTGATCATCATACCCTGGCCCAGACCATTCGTTCCGGTGTATCCCGCAGCCAGTGGGTGACTTCGAAAATGCTGGTGGCCGCTATCGGTTCACTGGTGGCCGGTGTGGCCATCGCGGCCGTATCGTTAACCTTTCCCGATGCCTCGGAGCATTGGACCGATGCCTTCGGGACAGGGATGCTGGTGGCCCTCAAATATTGGGGGTATGCAGCCATGGGTCTGCTGGCAACCCTCCTGATCCGTCGCGCTCTACCAACCTTGGTGGCTTTTTTTCTGTATGGGCTCATGATTGAACCGCTTGTGAGTGAGGCTCTATCGCGCACTTTTGGGGTTTCTGTGCTCGCCTATTTGCCGGCGAATCTCTTCAGCAATATTGTACCGTGGCCCTGGTCTACCGCCGCGCTGTTGGTCAACTACAATGCTGCTGGATTGTGCTTATTCTATATTTTGTTGTTATACGTGGGCGCTATTGGGGTTCTCAAACGCATCGACCTTTAGAAGCCATCCTATTTATGAGATGGCTTCAATGGACTCACGAGCCGATGTTGCATCGGTCATTTATCGATTCTGGGACTGCTGAATAGCCCGCAATCCCTTGCCCAAATAGTCATCTGTTAAAAATGGCGCCAGATCCTGGTCGAAGTCTTTTTCAAATTGCGCCAGGCTATGCAATACCTCACGACGGGAGTTTTGCAGACTCACCCGCCAAACCTCCGGGTGAACACGACCCATCCGTCCAGCCAGCGACTCAAGCCATGCTCCCTGATCCGATTCGCCATCATACAATCCTTGCGCCAGGCCAGCCTCCAGGCAGGCAACCCCGTCAAGATTTTTTCCCAGCAGTAGCATCTCACCTAGGATGGCTCCACTGACTTTGCGTTCACATAATTTGAAGATGGGAGTTGGGATGGGTACTCCCACTTTGGCTTCCGAAAAAGAAAGTTTGGCAGCCTGGCGATCCATCAGTACAAAATCCCCCAGCATCGCAATCACGGCACCTCCCGCCATGGCCGGCCCTGAGACCACCGTGATAATGGGAAACGGGGTTTCCAAGGCGGCGGTCATCAGATCGAGAAGGGAACGAAAGTGATCCTCACGCTCTTTTTGGTCCGCTGGTAAAAATGTGTCCGGATCAATGCCATTGCAAAACATTTTCTCAAGTTGACTGGTCACCATCATAACCCGCGGTCTTTGCCCCACCGGCAAGGCGCTCCATTCCCGCATGATGCTGGCCATCTGCTGCATGAAGGGTATCGTCAACGCATTATGGGCAGGACGGTTCATGCCGATGATGCCACGGTCCCCCTTGATATCTCCTATCACTTGTCCCATGATCCCAACTCCTTTTGTATGTATTGGCGCGAACCAGGATTTGGCTTTTGAAAGCATCACTGCCAGTCACTCAAGAATTTTGCCCGGGGCAAACCTTTCCCATAGCAATCCAAATCTGCCCCGCTTCCTCTTTCACAGCGTAACACGGTAGTGGCATGGTAGCGGGTAGGCCAAGCGGAGCGCCATCCGCAATGGCAAACCGTGCGCCGTGAGCATAGCAGATCAACTGGCCTCGGCGCACGTCCCCAAAGTCGCTCATGCGAACGTCCTGGTGTGAGCATTGATCCTGATAGGCATATAGGCGACCTTCGTGCCGTAAAACAACGACCCCTTTGTCACCGTGCTCAAAACGCACCAGTTTGCTGTCTGGTAAATTTGCCGCAGAACCGATCATCTGCCAATCCATGAAGGCTCCCATTCCGATATCTATAGCCATTCAGGGGGTATTGTCGCGGCATAACGCGGCTTGTTCAAGCCAAAGTTGCATGAGATCCACCCGATAGTCAGGGGGGAAATCCTTCAAAACCTCTCCCAAAAAGTTATGAAACTGGGAGTCTCCTTCCATCCACGCCACCTGCTCTCCCCACTCAGGCCATTGACACTGTTGCTGGCGATCCGCAGGGAAAGCACCCCAGTCGCCGTCCAGACGGCTTTTTGCTCCCGGATTGACCCGCAGGGACCAATGGCCGACCGCAGGGGCCAGGGTGCGAACTTTAAAATCTGCTTGGGGACAATGAGGCGCTTCACCGGCGAAATTTACTGTGACGGACGCCTCTGCGGATTCTGCAACCGCATACGCACCCCGCCACCTGACTTTGGCCCCCAGTCCCATGCCATAATAAATATGGTTATGGTTAGTTGTGTTTTCCAAACGCCCTCCCTCACACCACTGAACCTGGGCCCCTTCCCCCAATGCCACCCAAACCTCATGATATTGCCGCGCTGTCCCGCCGCGGAAAAAACGCGGGAGAATCACCCGCCCATGATCTCCAACCGCCAGCACCAGGGTTGACGCCTCAACCAGATATTCGGCCGGGCGTGGCGCACGAAGGCATCCCGTCACATATTCCACACTGGCGCCAGATTCCACAATCATGACGGTGCGACGAAAGGGGGCGAATACAGTCTGATCATCAACCTCCTGCAATGGCATGGACACCTGCAGGTTCGCCGGTACATGAATATATCGACCATCCACCCAATAGGCCGCCAACCACGCAGACTCCCAGCTTTGATCGATCGGCCCCCAGACCGGCACATAGGACGGCATGGTCAGCCCTTTGTCCGTTCGTGCTCTTTCCCAAAATTCGGGCCAGGATAAAAACAGTAAACCCTTATTCACATCGGCCTGAATCAAACGCCTGAACATGGCCGCGGACTCTGCTGCGGTACTGATGATCGATGATTGACCGCTGTCGACCGGGAGCGGTGCATCCCTGGATTGCAGGTATCTCTCGAGGGCATTTAACCAGGGGGGAGCCAACGGATGCGCGAGGACCAAATCAGAAACCAATGTCCTTCGCCTGGTCTGGGCGGGCAGATCTTCTCCAAGGAGTCTGCTTAATCGGTCGCTCAAGACCGTGGCCAAATCTGATGAAAAACGGTGCAATGACATCGGTGGTGGGCTCCTGATGCGCGTTGATGATGCGCAAATATTTTGCATTATAGGCAGATTTTACCTCTGGTTGCACGCGCTTTAATTTCGCGAAACTTGCGGGCAGCCGGGGATTCTTTTTAGAATGGAAGAAACTTTTTTGAAGGAAATGACCCATGAGATATCCGCAAGATGAGTTGATGGTCCGTCTGATGGCAAGCTCAATCCTCAGTTATCGTCGCAAGCGTCGCGTCAGCCCATTGGCCGTCGGCCTGTTTTTCTTCACCTGCTTATGTCTGGTTTCTTTGATGGCGATCAAAGCCTGAATCATCCAGAAAAAAACCCCGGGGGATCATTCCCCGGGATTTTTTGAGACAACGCTTTAGCTTTTCAATTTCGCACCAGCCCATAGAAGCTATTTCTAGAGCCCAGATGCTAGGCGTCGAGGAGCGACGGCGCGCAGTTTACCCCTGGTAAATGAGCACCGCCGCGACGAAGACAACAACGCAGATGGGGTTTAGAAATGGCTTCTAATTTTGCAGGAATCCCTGCGTCTCCCACTCCTTCAGTTTGTTGCGCTCGTCCGTACTCATGGTCCCACCCTGAGGCATATTGGTGGTGAAGCCTCCGTTTTGCAGGGCAGCAGCCTTCAGGGCATCAGCCGTCGTATACGCCGAGAGATCCACCCGCTGTGTCCCAGCCCGGTGACAGCTGACGCACTTTGCATCCAGG